>NZ_JANSHU010000029.1:0-26314 GCF_047461755.1 Synechococcus sp. R65.1
CCCAGCCTAGGATCCCTGGCCCAGATGAACCCGCCGCTGCGGGATCCCGCCAATTTGGAGCAACTCTGGCAGGGACTGCACGACGGCATTCTGGACTGCATCGCCACTGACCATGCCCCCCACACCCTGGCCGAGAAGGCCCAGCCCTACCCCCACTCCCCCTCTGGCATGCCTGGGGTGGAGACGGCCTTGCCCCTGATGCTGACAGCCGCGCAGCAGGGCCGCTGTACCCTACACCAGGTGGTGCAGTGGATGTGCGAGGCGCCGGCCCGCCTCTACGGGATCCCCAACAAGGGGCGGCTGCAGGTGGGCTACGACGCCGACCTGGTGCTGGTGGATCGGCATACGCCCAAGCCAGTGCGACGGGAAGAGCTGCTGACCAAATGTGGCTGGAGCCCCTTCGAGGGCTGGGAGTTGGTGGGCTGGCCGTTGCTAACCATTGTGGGCGGGCAGATCGTCTTTCAAAACGGCCAGGTGGATCCCTCGGTGCGCGGCCAGGCTCTGACATTTTGCCGCTAGCCAGTAGAGGTAGATCCCCCCTCGCCCTAGAATAGGCTGCATGGACAATCAGCCGACAAAACCAACCTCTGCAGCCCCAGCCGTTCTGGTGCTTGCCGGCCTGACCGGAGCAGGGAAAACTTTGGCCATTCAGCAACTCGAGCAACTGGGCTACACCGGCCTGGAAGGGATCCCGCCTGCCCAGGTCCTCCCCTTGGTTAAGGCGATGCGGCCCCACCACGCCGCTTTGGCCATGAGTTTAAATCTCCACGCCCAAGAGTATCGGGAGCAGCTCCCCGAGCTAGATGCCTGGATGCGAGCCCAGGGGATCCCTTTCCTGTTCCTAGAAGCCCGGCCTTCGGTCTTGCTCAAGCGTCTTAGCGCCCACCGCCGCCCCCACCCCCACCACACCGGTGGCGGCCTGCTGGAAGCCATCGAGCAAGAAATCCGCGAACTAGCCCCCATCCGGCAGCGCTGCACCCACCTGCTGGATACCTCGGAGCTCAATAGCCAACAACTGCGGCAGCAACTGCAAGCCTTGGTGCAGGGGCTCCCCCAACCCCTCAACCTGCGGCTAGTGAGCTTTGGCTTCAAGTACGGCATTCCTCCTGAGGTCAACCTGCTGTTTGACGTGCGCTTTCTGCCCAACCCTTTCTTTCAGCCCCATCTGCGCCACCTCACTGGCCAGGATCGGCTGCTGCAGGAGTTTCTCTTTGCTGATCCGCTGACCCAGTCCACCTACCAGCAGATCTTTTCCCTCCTCCGGGCCTGGTGGCCCCACTATCGAGCAGAACGGCGGCCTCACCTAACCGTCGCCATCGGCTGTACCGGCGGGCAACACCGCTCCGTGGCCCTGGTGGAACGCTTGGCCCAGGATTTGCAGCCTTGGACCCTTCCTGCCAACGGCTCTGGCCTGCCCGAGCTCAACCTCCAGATCCAGCACTGCCATTTGCTGGAGTCGCAGCGGGATCTGGAAGCCTGCTTTGGAGCACCGCCTGCTGGCCCCAGCAAGGAGCAGCCAGAGGCTAGGATCCCTTTGGCCGGCGTTCTTTCCCATGAGTAAACCTGAGCTCCGCAACAAGTCCCCCATCCGGGGACCTCGCCGCCGCAAGGCTGCCTGGTGGCGAAGTGGCTGGAAATGGCTCTTCCCTGGCCTGGCCGTCAAACGCTGGCTGAGCCTGGCCGTGGGAGGCGTACTCCTGATGCTGCTGGGCATTGCCATTTGGACGGAGCTGACCCCCATCTTTCGCCTGAAGCGGCTAATCGACATTACCCTGCGCTGGATCACCACCTGGATCCCGAACAACATCAGTGGTCCCTTGGTAACCGGGATTGGCTTGGTGATGGCGGTGCTAGGTTTTCGCAGCGCCCTGCGCTCCATCGAAGATGTGCTGATCCCGGAAGGGGACGAAGCGCTGGTGGATAAGCTCCTATCGCATCGGCGGCTAAGCCGTGGCCCTCGCATCGTGGTGCTGGGGGGTGGCACCGGCCTCTCCAACCTGCTGCGGGGGCTGAAGCACTACAGCTCCAACATCACCGCCATCGTTACCGTGGCCGATGACGGCGGCTCCTCAGGGCGCCTGCGGCGGGAGATCGGCGTGTTGCCCCCTGGCGACATCCGCAACTGCCTCACGGCCTTGGCCAACGAGGAAAAGCTCCTCACCGAGCTGTTCCAGTACCGCTTCCAGGCGGGGGAAGGGCTGAGCGGGCATAGCTTCGGCAACCTGTTCATCACCGCCCTCACCGCGGTAACCGGGGGCGACCTGGTCCGGGCCATCACCGCTACCTCTCAGGTTTTGGCCATTCAGGGACGGGTGCTGCCGGCTACTCTAGCCGATGTCACCCTCTGGGCCGAGTTAAGCGATGGCCGCCGCGTCGTGGGCGAGTCCAACATCACCAAAGCTAGGGGGCGCATCTGCCGCATTGGCTGCGATCCCCCCAACCCTCCCGCCTTGCCTGAGGCAATCGAGGCTATTGAGAAAGCAGAGTTGGTAGTGCTAGGACCGGGCAGCCTCTACACCAGCATCATTCCCAACCTCCTCGTCCCTGAAATTGTCGAGGCCCTGGCCAGAAACATGGCGCCCCACATCTACGTGTGCAACATCATGACGGAGCCGGGGGAAACCGACGGCTACACCGTTGGAGATCACGTCATGGCTTTGGATCGGGTGGCGGGCCTGCGCCTGTTCGATGCCGTCCTGGTGCAACGGGATCCCCCTTCCCCTCGCACCCTAGAGCGTTACCGCCGCAACGGCTCCGAGTTTGTGGTTTTGGACCCGGATAAACTGGCCTACTTGGGCTGCCGCGCCGTTCTGGCCAACGTCATGCAAGAGGATCCCGAAACTGGCTTGGTGCGCCACAACCCTGAGCGCCTAGCGGCAATGCTGATGCGCTGGTTCGACAGACACCGCTAAGCCCTCCTGTAGCTCCTAGATTCTTCCATCCCCTTGCGGGGAAAAGCCGGAATGGTCAGGTTTTCTTGGCGGGGGAGGAGGAAAACTTCCCGGCGATGCCGCTTCGCTAGCAACGACTCACCCCGACGAATTTTGGCCACCCTGGGCCCTTGCAGGACCGGGGCTATGGAATTTCCGGGAGAAATTTGTGGCAGCAGGTTTAAAAGTGGGCCAGGATCGAGGTGAGGGATCCCAAGTTACGGCGCAGCATTCCAGGGAAATCCGGGCAGGCTGTTAGCTTTGGAGGTTAGGCGCCAATGGTAAGGCTGTTCTCGTCCCTCTTTAGCAGGACGGGTGGGGTTCGCCCTCCTCAGCCCTGTGCCGAGAGTGGCTTGGATCCCTGGGCTGACCAACGGGAACGGATGGTAAGGGAGCAGATCCTTCAGCGCGGGATCCGGGATCCCCGGGTGCTGGAGGCGATGCGCAAGGTGCCGCGTCACCTCTTTGTTCCCCCCGAGCTGCGGGATCGCGCCTACAGAGATTGCCCCCTGCCCATCGGCTACGGCCAGACGATCTCTCAGCCCTATATCGTTGCCTTTATGACCGAGGCAGCCCGCCTCACGCCTGAGTCGGTGGTGCTGGAAATCGGCACTGGTTCCGGCTACCAAGCGGCCATTTTGGCTGAGCTGGCCCGACAGGTGTACAGCGTGGAGCGACTGTCTCCCCTAGCCACCCGCGCTCAGCAAACTCTGGCCTCCCTTGGCTACCGCAACGTGGAGGTGCGTCAGGGAGATGGCTACCAGGGCTGGCCGGAACACGCCCCCTACGACGCCATTGTGGTTACAGCCGCACCCCCAACCGTGCCGACAGCGCTTCTGGATCAACTGGCGGTGGGAGGTACCCTAGTGGTACCGATAGGCGAAAGCAAGGCATCCCAGTCCCTGCTCATTCTCCACAAAACGCCGGAAGGAGTGGTGCAAAAGGAAGCTTTCCCCGTGCAATTTGTGCCCATGGTCTAGGGCAGGGGTTAGCAAAGGCCGCGATCTGACTAGGAAAGCGATAAGCTGGAGGAGCTGAGGCAACCACTGCAGCTATGGAGCCAGCGGAAATTGCCGCCCTAAAAGAGCGCATCAGACGTATTCGCGAGCGCCGGCCCGTCCTGGTCAAGCTTTTGGAAAGGCCGGATCTCGGGGACTTGCGCGTCGATGTCAACCAAGCCTTAGAGGAGATTGACGAGCTGCTGCAAGAGTTCGAGCAGACCTTTGGCCCCCAGGACTAGCCCTTCTTGGTAAGCTCCTGCAGTTGGGCCAAGACCTCGGCGCTGTGCCGGTAGGGGTTGACGATTGGGTAAATAGCCCGCAGGATCCCATCGGGATCAATGAGAAAGGTGTTGCGCAGGGCCATATCCCCCATCCACGAGCCGTAGGCGCGGCTAACCGTGCCCTGGGGATCCGACAGCAAAAGAAATTGCAGCCCCTCTGCTAGGCAAAAACGGCGGTGGGAGTCCACCGAGTCGGCGCTTACGCCCACGATCTCCGCTCCTAGGGCCTGGAACTTGGGCAGATCCTGCTGGAAGCGGCGGGCCTCGATCGTACATCCGGCAGTGAAGTCGCGGGGGTAGAAGTAGAGCACAACCCACTTGCCGCGAAAATCCGCCAGGCGCCGCACCTGGCCCGACTGATCTGGCAGTTCAAACTCTGGCGCTGGGGCCCCAATCGAGGGCAGGGGAGTAGTGCCCCACTGGGCAAAGGCAGCCTGAGCCCCTCCAAAGCTAACCAGCAAAGCTACAAACAAAGCTACAAATACGGCCCCCCAGCTCCTCCTGCTCACGGTCTCAACGTCCACGGCAACGCCTCTCTCGCCTTTTCCCTCTAGTTTACATAACTTTACGGCAGCCACTTGCAGAGCAAAAGCTGGGGTGGGATCCCCAGCCACTGCCAAAGCTGAGGGGTGCGCTCGAGGGGCACGTAGCCCAGTTGGGTGTAGAGTTGCTGGGCGGGCAAGTTATCTTCCAGGACGTGCAGCTGTAACCGGCGATAGCCCCACTTCTGCACTACCTCCTCAGCGCTGAGCAAAAGCTGTCGCGCAATTCCCTGCCGTCGCCACTCTGGCAGCACCGCCAAGTTCGAAAGGTAGGGATACTTCCCGTGGGCCATCGCCCGCAGCGAGATCTCAGCAGTCCCCACCACTTTCGCCCCCACCGCCGCCGCTAAGCAGCAGTAGTAGGGATCCCTGGCTGCCAGCTTGAGGCGTAAATCCTGACGAATGATCCGTTTGTGAATGGGGTGCAGCCAGCGTTGCAGGCCTAGGGGCGGGTAAAAGACCTGGGCAAGAACCTCCACCACAGGATCCAGGTCGACGGCTGTGGCGGGATAGACCACGAGGGAGGGCACTGTGGAGGGAGCGCTTACGTATCCCTACCATTTTCGCAGACAATTCGCAGACCATACGAAGTGGCGGCCCTTGTCCGAGAACCGCCACCCCAGAACCAAAGCCAGAGCTTAACAGCCCTGAAACGAAGACCAACCCGCTGGCCACCTCTTAGGAGCTCAACCCCTGGACGTGGCAAACCCCTCTCCTTCCCCCCCTCGTCCTACAGCTCACCGGCATAGCGAGCCGAGCGCTTGCCGCGATAGCGATAGATATCATCTGTGATGGGCTGGTAGCCGACTTCCACTAGGTCGGACTTGGCAGGGGTGAACACGCGAATAACTGCTCTTGCAATTTTCGACAGAAAGGTAAACATAGAGACCCCCCACCTCACGAAATCTCAAGTTTTACTAAAAATCTCGGCTCGCTAGAGCCTGCAGGAGGAGCACCTGAACCTCACCGAAGCACCGGTTTTCCACGTCTTCTCCAATCTTCGCTGATTCTTGCTGGAGACTCGAAATAGCAGGCCGGCGCTTCCAGAAGCAGCAGAACTTACTGTCTTTTCACCACTCCAGACGAGGTAAGCGACCCCTCACGCTACAGTGCCTGGCTTCAGTAAACCCAGCCGCTATTTGATTTAACTCCCATGTCCCTTAGCTTGGGGGAAAACCTGTCGGAGAGGCCAGGTGCTCCACTAGGCAAGACAACCCCTTGCTTGGTACACCTGCCAGCACAGCCAATTGAGAGCTTACGTGGGATCAACTTGAGAAGTTGTTTTGCTGGCAGTTTTGAGGCTGAGCAAGTTGCAAGCCGGTGTCTTACCTTTCCGCTGGATCTACCTCCTTTCCTGAATCACTACACCTCTAATCTAGCCCAGGCCGCCTACCCCTGTAGCGGCTGGCAACTGTTTTTAACAGTTTATGTTACTTCTTCAATTTGATTTCCATCTTTCTTCACGGGTAGTACACGCAGATCCTGCGGTCAAATCTTCTTGCTTTTTCTCCCGGAGAAAAGCTCATTTTTTAGGAGCTTTTTGGCAAGTCAGCCACTCGAGGAGAGCTGCGATTCTGAGGCCACAGGATTAATAGGGAAAAGTAGGGGGGGCGGTAGTCGGCCAATCCGTCGAGGGTGGGGAAAAGGACTTGCTGGGGCCAGCCGGCCCAGACCACTAGGCTAGCCCGCTGCAGCCAGCCTTTTTCGGCCAGCCACTGCCAAACTTGGGGGTAGACGGAAGCCACCTTCATGAGGACAACCACCTCAGCCCAAGCACAGGCCTCCTCCAGCTCTGCTAGGGCAAAAAGAGCGGGCAAAATTGCCAATTTCTCGGGGCCGAGGGCCAAAGGGGATCCCAAAGCCGCCGCAGCAGCCAGAGGAGAGCATACCCCCGGTACGACCTGGATGGGCAGGTCAGGGAGCCGCTGCCGCAGGGCCTGGGCCAGGTAGGCAAAGGTGCTGTAGAGGCCCACATCCCCTTCGCAGACAAAGGCCACATCTTCTCCCTGCTCCAGAAGGGGAGCTAGTTGCTCGGCAGCCGCCTCCCACGCCGCCTGGAGGAGCTCAGGCTGGGTAACAAAGGGCAAAGGCAGGGGCAAGAGCGTTTGTCCCGGTTGCAGCCAAGGACGCACGATTTGGTAGGCCAAACCAGGCTGGCCAGCAGCATTTTGGGGACAGGCCACCCAGTTGACAGCCTGGAGAACCCGAACAGCTTTTAGGGTCAGCCACTCGGGATCCCCGGCGCCGGCGCTGATGCCCCAAAAAGTCCCCAGACCCATTCCAATATCCCAGCAGCGGCCTAGGAAGCTTCGCCCTTGGGCTCCTCCGGGCTAGATCCGGCGGCTTCGGAGCCAGCCTCAGAGGGGGGAGAGGCCTGCTCGGAGCGCCTTTTGCTCTCTGCAGCTAGATAATCCAAAGCTTCCTGGAGTGAATTGCGCAGGGACAAGAACTTCTCCAGCCGCACCAGCTTTACCGTTTGGGTAATGCGAGGATTGCTCACTACCTGGAAGATGCCCCCGCGCTCTTGCACCAGTTTGGCCAGTTGCACCAGGGCACCGACGCCGGAGCTGTCAATGAAATCGATCCCTGTCAAGTCCAGGATAAGGTTGGGGGATCCCTTTTCTAGGTGCCTGGTAACCACTTTCACGAACACCGGCTCAGAGAAGGCATCCAGAAGGCCGGCCAGGTGGAAGACCTGGCAGTCTTCCAGGGCCTCGTGGCTACCACGCAAGCTAACTGTCAAAGACAGAGGTTCCGGAATGGCTTCTCTCCTTTATCTCGACTGCTCCAAAAGGCTTATACAACCTTATACCTTATACAACACACCAGGGGACAAAACTGTAAGCCCCTCGTACTGCTCCCTACTTACGTGGTAGCTCACACTGCCCTGCCAGAGGGATCCCCCCGGCAAGCTGGGGGTGTAGACAAACCACCCGTGGGCCTCATTGTAGAGGGCTGGATCAAGCCATGTCCATGGGCAGGGGATTGCGGCTGGGAGTAGGGATTTCTTCTCTCTGGCCCCTCATGGCAAGCCAGGAGTCCTTGGGTAGGATGGGGGCAGCTTTGGCTATCCCCAAGGAGGGCTTCTCAAGGGGGGTGCTTTGGATCCTGAGGGTAGGTGTTGGGCGAAGAGCGACGCAACAAAGAGGGTGAAGTGCCGCAGCAACCCTTTCCCCTCTCCTCCAAGACTTGGGCAAGGATAGGGGCAGGCCTGGGTTTGGGCTTGACGGCTGCCGCCTTTGGCGCTGCCTGGGGAACTGGCATCTACTTTCAGAACCAAGTGCTGCCCCAGGTGGAAGTTACCCTCTCGCAGGCAATGCGCCGGCGGGTGGAATTGGGAGAGGTGAGGCTTGTGGCTCCCTGGGGAGTGCGGCTGGGAGAAAGCTTCATTGAACACTTGGCCAGCATTGGCTCTATTGACCTCAGCCCCGACTTCTGGACGTGGCTACAAACCGGCGAGTGGGTGCTCAATGTTACCCTGAACCAGCCCCAGTTGCTGCTCATGGAAACGCTGGATCGCGGCTGGGCAGACGTGCAGTTTCAACTGCCTCAAGGGGAGGGATCCCTGCCCTTGCAGGGGTTGAACATCCGTTTGCGGGGGGGATCCCTGACGGCCATCCCCTTAGTAGGGGAGCGACGGCAGTTCGAGGGGCTGCAGGGCCAGGTGCAGGTGAGGCTGAGTGCCCTGCCGGGGGAGAAAGCCGGAGGACGAGCCAGTTTCCAGCTTTCGGCGGTCCTGCGCCCGCTGGCAGGTAGAGGGAGGTACCCTCTGCAGTTGCGGGGGGTGGCGGACTTTGCCCAGGTTTCTGGTTCGGTGACGGTTGCTGCTGCTCGCCTGCCTTTGGATCTGCTGCCCAGCATCTTGCCGGCAGCGCCTTGGGCGGAGGTGGAGGGGGAAGCCAGTCTAGCTCTGCAAGTCCTTTGGGGAGGAGAAGGGACGCCGTCCCGCTTGCACAAACGCCCTTTGGAGTTGACGGGGCAAGCCCAAGTTCAGCAGGCGCGGCTGAGGCTGGAGAGGTTGCCTCGTCCTTTTGAGGAGGTGAGGGGCTCTGTTCGCTTTACCCTGGAGGAGCTGGAACTGGAGGGGATAAGCGGCCGCTTTGGCCAGCTTGCTTTTGAAGATCTCAACGGCTCCATCGCCTTCAGCGACAAGGGGTTGGATCTGCAAGCCGCCATCGCCCCGGCCAGCCTGCAGCAAATCCAGGAGACTTTCAACTTCAAGCTGCCAGTGGCGGCAGAAGGGGTGGTGGCGGGATCCCTAGCGGTCACCGGCCCCCTGGAGGGGCCGCAGATCCAAGGGCAGTTGCAAGGGATCTCGCCAGGTCGGGTGGATCGCCTGCCGGTGCCGCAATATGCTTTTGGCTTCCGCTTAGCCGACCAGACCTTGGCCTTTGAGGCCATTGACTTGCAAGCTGCAGGCGGACGCCTCCAGGGATCCGGCCAACTGCAGTGGGCTAGCGGCTTGGCAGGCCAGTTTGATCTGCAGGTTACCGCGGCCGACGCGGGGCAGGTGCTGTCCCTCTACGGCGTCAACCTGCCACAGAGGGGCAAGCTGCCTTGGGCGGGGCGGGTAACTGCTCAGGCCCAGGTGGTGCTGGCAGGATCCCAGCCCCAGGTGGAGGCCACTTGGGAAATCCAGGGGGAGGAGCTCGCTGGAAGAGGAAAGCTGCAGATCCTGCCTGGCAGGGACGGCTGGGTGGTGGAGGTGCCCCAGGCAGTGTTGGCCGTAGGGGAGGGCCGGATCCAGGCGGCGGGGCGGTGGGAGGCAGGACAGCTCCAGGCGCAGGTGGTTCCTCAGGCTGTGCCGCTGGCGTTTTTCAACCCGCAGTGGCCGGGATCTGTCTCTGGGGAGCTGAGGGCGCAGGTGGATACAGGGGAGGCGGCGGAGGTGGGTCTCCTGTCGGCGCTGCGGGCCCAGGGATCCCTGACCCTGTCGCGGCTTGGGGAGGAAAATGGGCTAGTTGACTCCATTAGAGGCCAGGTGGCCTGGGATGGCGGGGGCTTGGCAATCCAAGCAGCAGAAGTCTTGGCCGACACCACCCGCTTGGGCAGAGTAGAGGGGCGCATCCTCGCGGATCCGCAGACCTTGCAGGTGGGGTCTCTAGATCTCAACTTTGCCGCTGACGGGATCCCCCTAGCCAAAGTGCCCGGCTTGCCGCCGAGGGTGGCAGGAGTGCTGCAGGGATCGGGGCGGCTCCGCGGATCTCTGGACAACCTGCAGGTGGCCGGCGAGGCCAAGGTGCGCGGCTTGCGGGTGGGAGAGGTGGCCTTTGCTGACTTGGCCGGGCCCTTTCAGGGGTCTAGCCAGGGGATGACAGTGGAGCTGAAGGGGACGCGGGAGCGGCTGGCGCTGCAGTTGGATCCCCAGTTTCGGCCCTTGCAGTTCGAGCTGCAGCTGGGCGAGGGGGAACTGCGCGGCCAACGCCACCAAGGTAAGCTTCAGGTGGCGGCGAACCGCTTGCCGCTGGCTCTACTGGGGGGAGTGGCTGCTGGGCCGTGGGCCAGTCTGCAGGGGAGCCTCGATGGGGAGGTGACCGTTGACCTGGCAAGCGGCGCTACCCAGGGACGGGCAGCGGTGGCAGATCTGCGGCTAGGGGGGATCGAAGCCCAGGGCCTCTCCGTGGATTTCGCTTACCGTCCTGGAGACAGCTCCAGCCCCTCTCGCCTGACCATTGCCCAAGCCCAACTGGAGCTGTTCGAGAGCACCTACACCGCCAGCGGCACCCTGGAGCTGCCGGCGGCCTCCTTCCAGGCTGCTTTGAAGCCCGCCTCGGCGCTTCCCGTTCCGCAAATTGACCTGCAGATCCGCACCCGCCAGGGTCGCCTGGAAGACATTGTCTCTGCCTTTAAGTGGCGGCAGTGGCAAGACCTCACCACCCGCGGCCTGCAATTGCCCCCGCTAGGCCCTGCTGCCGTGCTAGAGACAGAGCCGGTTGGCCTGCCCGGTTCTCCCCTGCTGCAGCAATTGGAGCACTACGCCCAGGTCCTGGCCGCCCACCTGGAGGCCTTGGCCAGCCGCATGGATCCCCGCATCCCGCCACCCACCAGCTTGCAAGGAGAATTCCAGGCCAGCCTCAGCTTGGTTGGCAGTCTCGACCAGCCCAGCGCCAGTTTTCACCTGGAGGGCTGGAATTGGCAAGCAGAGGAGTTTGGGGTCGAAAGCCTCACCGCTGCCGGCAGCCTGGTCGAGGGGGCGGTGGTGCTACAGCCGCTGCTGTTGCGCAGTGGGGAACGCCAAGCCCTTTTCACCGGCAAGTTGGGTCTGGAGGAGCAGTCGGGATCCCTGCAAATTCAGGGGTTTCCTCTGGTTTTGCTGGATCGCTTCTTGCCCGAGGGGCTGGAACTCCAAGGGGATCTCAACTTGGATGTGGAACTAGCGGGCAACCTGCGGGATCCCCGGGCCCGCGGCTCCCTAACGGTGGTGAACGCCCGGATCAACCAGGTGCCGCTGCGGGAGGTAGAGGGGCAATTTGACTACAACCAGGGTCAACTGCGTCTGGAGGGTGCTCTCCTAGCCAACAGCGACGAGCCAATCCGCCTTTCCGGCCTGGTTCCCTACACCCTGCCCTTTGCCCAGGTGCGGGCTGTCTCGGATCAGATCGACCTTACCCTGCAAGCCAAGAAGGACGGCCTGCGCCTAATCAACCTCTTCACCGACCAGGTGCGCTGGGAAGGTGGCCAAAGCCAACTGGAGCTGGCCATCCGCGGCACCTTGCAAGAGCCTAGCCTGCAGGGAAACCTCAACCTCAGCTCCGGGATCCTCAAGCTGGCTGCCTTGCCGGAGCCTATCACCAACCTGACTGGCCAAATTGTCTTTAACCTCAACCAATTGGAGGTGCGGGAGCTACAGGGACAGGTGGGGGGCGGATCCCTGGTGGCTCGAGGGGTTTTGCCTGTCAACTCCCGCGGCGCCCTGCAGATGGACGAAACCTCGCCACCCTTAACGCTGCAACTGCAAGGGATCCAGCTCAACCTGCCCAATCTCTACACCGGCCGCTTGGAAGGCAGCGTATTGGTGGAAGGCTTGCTCTTGCGTCCTTTGCTCGAGGGTCGTCTAGAGGCCTCCCATGGGATTATCGAGGTCAGCCCCCGCCAAGCGGCAGCTCCCGCCGACTCGACTCAGGCAGATCCCTTCTGGCAGCCGCGGCTGAACGGGCTGGAGCTGGTCTTAGGGCCCGGGATCCGCGTGCAGCGCCCCAACCTGTTCGAATTCAACGCCACCGGCAGCTTGCGCCTGTTCGGCACCCCCTCAGATCTCCGCCCGGCGGGCACTATCGCCCTGGAGCGAGGCCGCGTCAGCCTGCCCATTGCCAACTTTCGCCTGGATCGCTCCCGCCCCAACACCGCCACCTTTGACCTGGACAACCCCTTCGATCCTTTCCTCAACCTGCGTCTGGTGACCCAAGCCTTCGAGGTCTACCGCTTTCCCCAGGAGCTGTCTCCCTTCGACACCAACCGCAACCTGCCGGGATCCCAGCAGAGCATCGAGATCTTGGCCACCGTCAACGGGCGGGCCAGCCAGCTTGCGGCTGCGGATCCCCGCAACGGGGTTTTGACGCTTTCTAGCAGTCCCAGCCGCTCCCCAGAAGAGATCGTCGCCCTGCTAGGAGGAACAGCTTTGGCCCGACTCAATCCAGAAGCAGGGGTGGCCGGGCTGGCGGGAACGGCCCTACTCAACGATGTGGTGGAAACGCTGGGGGACACCCTTGGCCTGGATGAGGTTCGCCTCAGCCCCGTTCCCCCAGTTGACACCCGTGCTCCCAGACGCTCCTCGGTGGGCCTGGTCCTGGAAGTAGCCCGCGATCTGGGGCCGACCACTTCCGTCTCCGTGCAACGCAACCTGACGGATCCCTTGCAGCCCACCCGCTACAGCGCCCGCTACCGCCTCAGCGACCAAACCCTCACCCGCGCCAGCACCGACTTCCAGGGCAACAACACCCTTTCCATCGAGTTTGAGACCCGATTTTAAACCTACTAGAAGAAACGGACGTGCTAAGTTGCTAGCTTGTTTCGTTGGCGAGGTTGCCCAGGGTGCCACAAAGCTGCTCCGCAGCACTGTCCCGAAGGAGGGCTAGAGGAAAGCCCTAACTCACTCTTCTTCTGGCAACTTGGGAGGAGGCTCGTTCCACTTAGGCTCGTCCAGGATAGCTTTTTTGGTTTGTTTGAGTTGTTTCCACAGCTCTTTAATTTGGCGGTAGGCTTCTTCTGGGGTAATCTTGCCCCCTGTCTCTAAGCTACAAATTAGGGACACCTTATGGCTGAATTCTTGTAAATTGGCATCAAAAACCAAGTTCTGCGGCTTGACCTCGCCCCAGTAGGGGTAGCGGGGGGAGATGAATTCATCTTTTCTGGGAGGAGGGTTTGACTCTGTCATGGCGAAGGTAGAAACTATGGACGTTTCTTCTTAGTGGGCTTGGGAGGTTTGGCTGCCTTGGCGGGATCCAGCGGCAGGCCAGGTTGACTGGGGAGCGGTTGTTGCGCGCGCCTTGGGGCGCTGGGAGGTTTCTTCTTGGGTTTGGAAGGGGAAGTTGAACGTTTTGCCTGGGGCTGTGGCCGCTCTCTGGGCACAGGGCCAATAGGAGTTGCCGACTCTATGTAGAGCTGGGAGCCGCGGCGGCGCGCCTGCAGATCCCAGAAGATACCTACTCCTTTGCCTGGCAGGGATCCAAGGAGGCGCAACTTAAAAGCCTGGGGCGCTGCCGGCAAAGCCGATCCTGCTTGCTGCTGGCCCCCCGGACTAGCTACTTGCTGGTCGCTGGAGCTAGCGGCTGGCAGGGGATGAGTAGGGGAGGGCAACTGAGAGTGGGAGCGGCGAATTTTGACGATGATGAACCCTCTCTCCTGGGATTGAAAAACGACCTCGCCGCGAATGGAAAACCAGTCCGGCACCACCCTTGGGCAGGAGCCCTCAGGCAGGGTTTGCCCCATTTCCTCCGGGGCCCAGACTCCCATCAGCTGGACGTGGAGATTTTGGCCTTTGTCGCGGGTGCGGGGATAGACCACCCACAGGTAGTTGCGCTCCGGCCTTAGGTGCTTGCGCACTAGGCTCATCACCCGGCCCAGGAGGACAGCATGGATATCCAGACCATCTGAGGTGCGCAAAACCCCCCGCGTAAAGCGATCTGGGGAAGGAATATACTGACCCTCAATGAGGCCAATGGCCCGATACTGCATCACTTGCCCTGGGGGAGGGATGGGCTCTAGGCAGGGTCGCTGTCTTGCCACCGTTGCTTTTTCTCCCGACGTGGCGGCGTTACCTAAGCTGGAGAAGGTAGAGGCTACTCCACCCTCTGAGACCGGCAGAGTACCAACTCCCACCGCTGCTTCTAGTCCAGGGGAGCTCTTTGGCTCTGGGACTGGGCTTAGACGCTGTAGGGAAGGTTCCAGACCAGAGGCCATTCTGACACCCCCCGCGGAGAATTCTGACTCCCAGTCTAACACATAGCCTCTCGCCTACTGGCGCGGACAGGGCTCTAATCCGGCTCAGCCCAGAGGCGAGGAGTGAAACTGCCGTGAAGGCCATAGGGAAGGTGATGCCGCAAGGGGATCCGGGCCACTGGACCGGCTGCCAGGTTAGCGGCTTCTAGGATCGCCACCTGCGAGCGCTGACTGGCTGCATCAAAGACCACTGTTACCACCCATCCGGATTCCTCCGCAGCGTCTTCGGGATCGGGGATGAATACCGGCTCTCCCACGAAGCCGCGGGGGGCAAAGCTGTACTGCTCGCTGCGGCCTGTTGCGGTGTCTAGCTTGAGGATGGCCTGCAGGGGTGCGTTGGGGCCGGGAGCATGGGTAGCGCCAACGTAGAGGTAGCGGTGGGGTCGGCCAACGCAAGCCGGATGGATAGCCGGGAACTCCACCGAACGATCCAGAAGCAGCTCCCGCTTGACCTTGCCTGCCTTGGGATCCAGCTCAAACCGCCATAGCTTGCCCGCTGGCACCTGGGCAAAGTCAATCTGCAGGTAGTCGGCTCCGGGCTCCAGGGCGGGGTAGGTCTCGTAGAGGATGGCATCGACTAGGACCTTTTCCCCTACCTCGTAGCCGTTGACAAAGTGAAAGACAAACCCCGGCTCCGTTTCCAGCTGCAGCGGCTTCCCCTTGGAAGGAAATAGCCAGATACGGGTGGGCTCCCCTTTTTTGAGGGTCAGGCAAGTGCCGGCTGGCTGCAGGCCCAGCATGTAGGGCCAGGGGTTGAAGGCCACAGGATTTTGGAAAAAGATCCAGTGGCGGGGCGTCCAGACAAAGTCGTGCAAAAAGGCAAAATCCGGCAGGCGGTAGTCCCACTTTTCCACCAGCCGCCCTTGGGGGTCAATGCGGTAGAATAGAAGCGTAGAAGGGGGGCCCGTCCGCACCCCAAAGGCCAGGAGATCTCCAGTTTCTGGATGGCGGCGGGGATGGGCTGTAAATGGCTGATTAGGGGCAAGGGCACCGCCAAAGGTCTCGACCCCCTCGGTAGCCAGGGTGGCTGGGTCTAGGCGGTAGGGAGCGCTGGCTTCCCAAAGGGCTAGGAGCTTGCCGCCGTGGTAGATAACGTTAGTATTGGCGGGATTTTTAAAGCGCAAATCGAGAAAATTGGCCCACCAGCCTCCCGGCTTCTGGGTGCCAAACACGCCGCGGTAGAGAACTCGGCCAGCTTTTTCCTCTGCCTCAAACTCCGGTGTGCGCACAAACCGGTTGCGGAAATGCACCCGCCCTCCCACAAAGGTGATGGCGCAGACCATGCCGTCGCCGTCAAAGGGATGGCCATAGCGCTGGGAGCCCGCTTCCAGCTTGCCAGGCCCGTTGCGAAAGAGGGTTCCCTGCAGTCTTTTGGGGATCCGCCCCTCGATCTCCGTTACCCAGTAGTTGTACTCCTGGCGCAAAGAGCGATAGCCCAACTGCCAGTCGGAGATGCTGTAGGAGCAAGAAGCAACGCTGACCATGGCCAGTCTGCAAGTGACGCCTTCTATTGTTGCTTAAACTTTCGTAAAGTCGCTAGCCTTCCTCGGCCTAGGTAGCCGCTGGGGCCGGGATCCCAAGCTGGAGCGGCTCCAACTGGACTATGGTAGGAAATGCCCTAGCAGCCCTTGACCAACAGCACCCATGTTTGATGTCCTTGCCGAAAAGTTGGAACTGGCCTGGAGAAAGCTGCGCGGCCAGGACAGGATCACCGAAACCAACATCCAAGAAGCCCTGCGGGAAGTGCGGCGCGCCCTGCTGGAGGCCGATGTCAACCTACAGGTGGTCAAGCAGTTCATCGAGGAGGTGCGGCAGGCAGCCCTGGGCGCTGAGGTGATCCCGGGGGTAACGCCGGATCAGCAGTTTATCAAGATTGTCTACGACGAGCTGGTGAAGGTAATGGGGGAGGCCAACGTGCCCCTTGCCCAGGCGGAGCACCCCCCCACCATCGTGCTCATGGTTGGCTTGCAGGGATCTGGCAAAACCACTACTTGCGCCAAGCTGGCTTTGTACTTGCGCAAGCAAGGCAAAAAGCCGCTGCTGGTGGCAGGCGACATTTACCGTCCAGCGGCCATCGACCAGCTCAAGAGCCTGGGCCAGCAGATCCAGATCCCCGTCTTCGAGCTGGGCAAGACGGATCCGGTCGAGATTGCCCGCCAGGGGGTGGCAGCTGCGCGGGGACAGGGCTACGACTACGTTATTTTGGATACCGCCGGTCGCCTCCAGATCGACCTGGAGATGATGGCAGAGCTGGAGCAGATCAAAGCCGCGGTGCAGCCCCACGAGATCCTGCTGGTGGTGGACGCCATGATGGGGCAGGAGGCGGCCAACCTCACCCAGGCCTTCCACGAGCGGCTGGGCCTTACCGGCGCCATCCTCACCAAGCTGGACGGCGATACCCGCGGCGGGGCAGCCCTTTCCATTCGCCAGGTTTCCGGCCAGCCCATTAAGTTTATCGGGGTTGGCGAAAAGGTGGAGGCCTTGGATCCCTTTTACCCGGATCGCATGGCCTCGCGCATCCTGGGCATGGGGGATATTCTCAGCTTGGTGGAAAAAGCCCAGGAGGAAATCGACCTGGGAGATGCCGCCGCCATGGCAGAAAAGATGATGACCGCCCAGTTCGATTTCAACGATTTTCTTAAACAAATGCGCCTCATCAAGCGCATGGGGTCTCTAGCCAGCTTGCTGCGGCTAGTGCCGGGAATGAGCAAAATTAGCGACGAGCAGCTGCAAAAAGGCCAAGAGCAACTAGCCCGGGCGGAGGCCATGATCAACTCCATGACGCCAGAGGAGCGGCGCAACCCGGATCTGCTGGCCCGCAGCGTCAGCCGCAAGCGGCGGGTAGCCCTGGGCTCTGGCCACAAGCTGGAGGATGTCAGCCGCCTGGTGAGCGATTTCCAGCGCATGCGCGACATGATGCGCTCCATGAGCATGGGCGGCTTTCCGGGCATGCTGGGCGGACGGGGCCCGCTGCCGGCAGGTGGCCCCCAATGGCGAGGGCGTTCGCAGTCCAGCCGCAAGCCAGACAAAGGGGGGGGCAAAAAGGGGGGCAACAGCCGCGGCTTTGGCAGCAAGTGAGCTGAGCCTATGCCTTTCCACGTCGTCTTGGTGGCTCCGGAGATCCCGGCCAACACGGGCAACATCGCCCGCACCTGTGCCGCTACCCGCACACCCCTCCACCTCGTGGATCCCTTGGGGTTTCGCCTCTCGGATCGCTACCTCAGGCGGGCGGGGCTAGACTACTGGGAGCACGTCCAACTGCATCGCTACCCCTCTTGGGAGGCCCTGGTGCAAGCCCACCCCGAGGCAAGATTTTGGTGCTTTAGCGTGCGCGGCAAGGCCCTTTACACCGAGGTGGCCTATCAACCCGGAGACTGGCTGGTGTTTGGCAGCGAAAGCCGGGGCTTGGATCCCATGTTCTTGGAAACCTATCCCAGCGTGCGCATCCCCTTGAGCGGGCCGGTGCGCAGCCTTAACCTCAGCAATGCAGTCGCCATTGCCCTCTTTGAAGCCCTACGCCAACAGGGATTTCCCACCTAAACTTGACAGCCCTACGCCTGCCGCAACAAGCTGCACCCGCCCCAACCCCTGGTTCACTAACTAGCTGACGCAGCTCTAGTGACTGGACTTGGCAGCTGTTGCGTCCAGGAGCCCAGCTTTCTCGGTCAGCCCCTCCTTTGCTGAAGCCGGGTGCTCCTGGTCCTAGGCTAATTGCGTTAAAGTGGAAGCCCTCCTTGGCGAGGGCCGTTCCCCCAAGCCAAAGGCGCACCAAGTGTACCTATGTTTTCTCCATCTGTGGCACTTTCGCAACTACCGGGATCAAGGGATCCCCTTCGAGGCACCCAAGACCATCCTGGTGGGGGAAAACGCCCAGGGCAAGACGAACCTCTTGGAGGCAGTGGAGCTCTTGGCCACCTTGCGCTCGCGGCGGGCCGGTCGCGATCGGGAGATGGTGCAGCAGGGGGAAGAGAAGGCGCGGATTGCCGCCACCGTGGAGCGGCTAGGGGTAGCCCACGAGCTGGTGATGGAGCTACGCAGCCAAGGGGGACGCTCCCTGAAGGTTAACGGCCAGGCGCTACGGCGACAATCTGAGTTCTTAGGGCAAGTGAATGCGGTGGTCTTCTCCAGCCTGGATCTGGAGCTGGTGCGAGGGGGGCCAGAGGCGCGGCGCAACTGGTTGGATGGGGTGTTGCTGCAGCTGGAGCCGGCCTACCTTGGCCTGGTGGAGCAGTATCGCCAGATCCTCAAGCAGCGCAATGCCCTCCTAAAACAGGATTCCGCTGCTGCCAGCGACAGGGACTTGCAGATGGCCTTCTGGGACGCTCAGCTAGCCACCAGTGGCAGTCGCATCATGCGCCGCCGCGCCCGGCTGTTGCAGCGTCTGGAGCCGCTAGCCGCCCACTGGCACCAAGTCATCAGTGGTGGTCGGGAGACTCTCAGCCTTGCCTACCGTCCGCAGGTGCCTTTGCTGGATCCCCAGGCCAATCCCGAAGGGGTTCAAGCCCAGTTGTTGGCGGAGATCCGTGCCAAGGCCGCTGCCGAACGGGCCCTGGGCACCTCTCTAGTCGGCCCCCACCGAGACGAGGTGGAGCTGAGCCTCGACGGACAGCTTGCCCGCGCCTACGGATCCCAGGGGCAGCAGCGCACCTTGGTCTTGGCCCTCAAACTGGCGGAGCTGGAGCTGATCGAGCAGGTGAAGGGGGATCCGCCCTTGCTGCTGTTGGACGACGTGCTGGCGGAGCTGGACCTGCACCGCCAAAACCAACTCTTGGAGGCTATTCAAGAGCGGGTGCAAACTTTGGTGACCACCACCCACCTGGGCTCCTTCGACGCCGCTTGGCTCAAGGGAGCGCAAATCCTGCAAGTGCACAAGGGGCAAATTTCTCCCTCCCCTTAGCTTACAGCAGGCCGGCCGCGATCCAGGCCGCGATACTGAATGGCTTCGGCGATGTGGGCAGGGGCAATGGCCTCGGCACCTTCTAGATCGGCGATGGTGCGGGCCACCTTGAGGATGCGGTCGCTCCCCCGGGCAGAGAGGCCCAGCTTTTGGATGGCGCTCTCGAGGAGCTTGCGACAGGGATCCGAGAGAGCACACCACTGCCGCAGGTGGCGGGGCTGCATCTGGGCGTTGCAGTGGATCCCGGGCTCGTCCTGGAAGCGCTGCCGTTGGCGCTGCCGCGCCTGTTCCACCCGCTGCCGCACCGCTTGGGACGACTCGCCGCCCTGAAGGCGGACAATTTCTTCCGGCTTGAGGCGGTTGACCCACACCTGCAAATCGATGCGATCTAGCAGAGGGCCGGAGAGCTTCGACCAGTAGCGCTCCCGCTGTTGCGGCGTGCAGGTGCAAGGCTGAACAGGATCCCCGTAGAAGCCGCAGGGGCAGGGGTTGGTGGAGGCCACCAGGGTGGTTTGAGCGGGAAACTCCAGGGAAAGGCGGGCGCGGGAGATGGTAACCTTGCCGTCTTCCAGGGGCTGGCGCAGCACCTCCAAAACCTCGCGGCGGAATTCCGTCAGTTCGTCCAAGTACAAGACACCGTGGTGAGCCAGGGAGATCTCGCCAGGCTTGGGGTAGGGGCCACCGCCCACCAGCGCCACTGCCGAGGCCGAATGGTGGGGAGCACGGAAGGGCCGCTGGGTAATCAGGGGGGTTTGGCCTCCCAAGTGCAGGTTTTGCCGCAGCAGGCCGGCTGCTGAATAGATGCGGGTGATCTCCAACATTTCCTCCCACTGCAGCCGAGGCAAAATGCTGGGCAGACGACGCGCCAGCATGGTCTTGCCCGCTCCTGGGCTGCCCACCAGCAGCAGGTTGTGCCCGCCGGCTGCCGCAATCTCCAAGGCCCGTCGGGCCTGTTCTTGCCCCTTCACATCGGCCAAATCCAACAGGGGTTCTGGTTCAGTTGCTAGCAGCTGCTCCGGCTGGATCCGCAGCGGCTCAACCCCCTGGGGGTTTTGCAGCCAGCTCACCACCGCCGCTAAGGAGGGCAGCCCGTACACCTGGATCCCTTGCACCAAAGCCCCCTCCGGGCCATTCTCCTGGGGCACCACCAGGCGGCGGATCCCCATCTCAGCGGCACCGGCGGCAATGGGCAGGATTCCGGCCACGGGTCGCAAGGTGCCATCCAGGGCCAATTCCCCCACCAGCAGGGTGTTGGCCAGCGCTTCTTTCTCGATGACCCCGGCAGCAGCCAGAATGCCGATGGCGATGGGAAGATCAAAGCTGGGGCCCTCTTTGCGCAGATCGGCGGGAGCCAAGTTGACGATGATCCGCCGCTGCGGCAGGGCAAAGCCGGAGTTCTTGATGGCCGCCCGCACCCGCTCTTTGGCCTCCTGAACGGCTGTGTCTGGCAGCCCCACTAGGATAATCTGGGGCAAGCCACCGCCCACATCCACCTCCACCGTGACCCGCACGGCCTTGAGTCCCAGGAGAGCAGCAGCAGTGACCTGAGCAAACAAAGGCGTCGCCTCCTCCGGAAAGCTTTTCCACCGAATGATTGTCTCCCGACACCTATCCTGGAGGAAGTACATTGGCTTGTGCAGGCTTATTCCTGGGAAGCGGTGACTCTAGAGTTGACTGGGATCAGAGGCTACTGGGTCTGCTCAGCCGCCAAGCCACGGAGGGGTTGCCCCCATCTCTAGGAGGCTGGTGCCAGTGGTCTCTTCTGCTGCTGAACCCCCTTTTGAGCGTTTCTCCAGCTCTGGGCAAGAAGGCGCCCCAGCCTGGAAGGACCTGGAGGAGCAGGTGCAGGAGTTTGCCCGCTGCTACCGGGGGCAGGTGGCCCAGCTCAGCCCACCAGAGCTGGGGAAGGCGCTGCAAGTCTTGTCGCAGCTAACGCAAGCTCTGGCGGCTCAGCTTGCGGAGGGCAGGGAAGGGATCCCGGCTACCCCTCTTCAGGCTCCAAGCTGGCGGGATCTGGAGCGGGCTATCTCCCTGCAAAGCCACTTGCTGTTTTTCTCCCTAGAGCTGCAGTCGCTGTTGGCTGGTTCCCCCGACGACTCTGCCGCCGAGTTGCCGCCAGAGGATGGGCGCTTGGACCTTTTAGCTGCTGCCCATGTCGAGCCGCGGCTACGCCCCTTTCGCCAGTTTCTGTGTGGCCTCCTCCACCAGCGGGGTCACCGACAGGCGGAGCCTCTAGAGCGCTTACTGCACCAGCAGCGCCTGGCTGGACGCTTGGCCTGGCGGCAGTTGTGGCAAGTCACCCTCAGCTCCCTCGGCGACCAGGGCCTGTTGCCTCCCCAACAGCAGTCAGCTAACACCCTTGCCCACCTCCAGAACCTGCAAACCCATCCCAGTGCCGAGGTTCGCTGGGCGGCCTACCAGCGCTTGTGCCACCATCTGGAAGCCCATGCGGAGCTGGGAGGGTTTATTCTCAGCATCCTAGTTCGCGACCACCTCTGGGAGGCCCAGTGGCGGGGCTACGATTCTGCTGCCGACCTTTACCTGGCTCGCCACGGCCTCAGCCAGCCCTTTTGGGAACATCTGCTGGATGGGATCCACGATCGCTTCGACCTGTTCCAGCGCTACTACCGCCTGAAAAGCCGCGCCATGAGCCGCTCCATTCGCCTCTGCGACCTCTATGCACCCTGGGGGGAGCCCGTCCCACCTCTTGCTGCTGCCGAAGCCACCTCCCTGGTCTGGGCAGCCCTGCAAGAGTTCTGCCCTGAGTGCGCAGCCCAGGCCAAACCCTGGCTACTGGAAGTCAGCTCCGAACGGGAGGCACCCCCTGGCGATCCAGAGAGGCCATGGCCAGGAAGTGAACCCCTTGCCTCCCTGCTGCAAGCCCTTGAAGCCCTCAGCCGGCGGCTCCGGCCTGAGGGGCCTCGAGTTTGGCTGGATCTGGAGGAGCTGCAGGGATCTGTCCAGCCCTCCTGGGAAATTCGGGTGCATACCGCGTTTTTACAGCAGGTGCTGCTAGACTACCTGCTCGGGGCGGCACGGGGTACACCGGCGCCACCCCCTCTTCGAAATCGTGCAAGCGGGCTGGAGGTCTTTACCTTGGCCCAGGCCCTCTTGATTCACCACCTGGAGGCACAGTTGCAGGCCGTGTTTTACCAGAGCCTGATTGCCCGGCTGGAGCTGCTCCTCTACCGCTCGGAGAACACCGCTCCACTAGCTTCCTCCAAGGTCAGCCCTACCTCCTGGGTCGGCGAAGAGTGGCTAAAGCTGATCCAGGAGCTGTGCGGCGATGCGGTGGAGCTGTTGCCGGAAGACCAGTTCTGCTGGGTGGGGATGCCGGAGCTGTTTCTGCGACCCTTCAGCGCTCCTCAGGTCAGCCTGGCCAGCCTAGTGGCCCTGGCCTGCCACCGCCAGTATCATCTGTCTCCGCGTACCTTTTTGCCCCGCTACCTAAATTGGCTGGCTAGCCCCCCTGGATCCCTGACTTGGGGAGAATCGGCCCAGTTACTCCAGGTGGACTTGAGCGAGCCGGAGGAGGTGTTGCAGGGGTTGGAGGAACTGGAGCATTGGATCGAGGTGCTGGAAGAGCTGCTGGAAGAGAATCAAAACTAGGGGACTGCGGCCAGCTGGCCTTTGGCGTAGCCGGAAGGAGCTCCTTGCAGAGGGGGAGGGAGCACCTCAAAGCCCGCCCCTTCCTCAAGTGGGCAGGAGGGAAATGGGGGCTGCTAAGCCAGTACGAGCCCTTCTTCCCCCGCGACTGGGGCACTTATCATGAGCCCTTTTTGGGTGGCGGGGCGGTGTTTTTCCACCTGGCCCAGGTTTACCCTGAGCGGGGTTTTGTGCTATCCGACATCAACGCTGACTTGGTCAACGCCTACTGCTGTGTGAGGGATCGGGTGGAGGAGGTGGTGGCACTGCTAGCCTACCACCAGGCCCACCACAGCCGCGACTACTACTACGCCCTGCGGGCATCCAAGCCAGTTGACCCTGTCCAGCGGGCGGCGCGGCTAATTTACCTCAACAAAACTTGCTACAACGGGCTTTACCGGGAAAACGCCAGCGGCGAGTTCAACGTACCCCTGGGCCGCTACCGCAACCCGCGCATTTGTGATGCCGACAACTTGCGGGCTGCTAGCCGTGTCCTGCAACGGGCCAAGATCTTGGTGCAGTCGTTTGAGCAGGTGTTGGAGCGGGCCCAGCCCGGCGATTTTGTCTATTTGGATCCGCCCTACTACCCGGTTTCAGAAACCAGCAGCTTTACCGCCTACAGTCAGTACGCCTTTGGCCAAGCGGAGCAGATCCGCTTGCGAGAAGTTTTTGGGATCCTGGCCGACCGAGGCGTGCAGGTGCTGCTGTCCAACTCAGATTGCCCTTTTGTGCGAGAGCTGTACAGGGGCTATCCTATCCACACCATCGTGGCCAGCCGCGCCATCAACTGCCACGGCCGCAAGCGCGGTCCCGTCACCGAGGTGCTGGTCTTGTCAAGGTAGCCGGCCCTAGCTACTCGATCACCACACTCTTGGGCCCGCCATCGGGGCGCTCCTGGTTGAAATTGGCCAAAAAGGTATCCGGATCCCGGAGGCTGAAGACCAGCTTTTTGCAGGGTACTTGCAGCCCCAGGGGACCTACCAAGGGAATGAAAAGCATCTTTTCCTGGAGCAGCGGAATGGCAATCACCCCCTGGGTGCTGGTTACCGCGCCAACCAGTCCCTGGAAATCGGTGCGCACGCCCAGGCCGTAGAACCAGGGCCAAGAGAAGCGCTCCCCGCGTCCCAGCTCGCCTAGAGAAAAGGTTTCGTTGAACAAGTTGCCCGCCCGCACTACTAGCTTGTCCTGGAGCAGGTCAACGTAGGCCGACTCACTGCCTACCCCAAACAGCGCCAGGGGCAAACTTGCCAGGGGGTTGGAGTCAATGGCCATGTAATAGCGCATGGGAAATCTCCAAGGTCAGGAACAAAAAGAATGAGCCGCGGCCCCTAGCCTTGCAATTATAATCTCCGGCCTTGCCAGCTTGGCCAAAAGGAAACCCGTTCGCTAAGGCCCTGAGCGGCTATGATGGGTTGCTGGGAGCGGCCTTCTACACCCTTTGAGCTGGCCACTGCTGAGCCAGGAGAACTCATGGATCTGCGCCCCCTTGTCCGCCTAGTGCCCGATTTTCCCAAGCCCGGGATCCTCTTTCGCGACATAACCCCCTTGCTGCAGAATCCAGCGGGCTTTCGGGCCGCTATCGAACAGTTGGCCGCCGGCACTGCCACCATGGGATCCCTAGATTACGTGGTGGGCATTGAGTCGCGGGGGTTTATTTTGGGGGCTGCCTTGGCCCAACACCTGGGTTTGGGGTTTGTCCCCGTTCGCAAGCGCGGCAAACTGCCGCCGCCAGTGCTCAGCCAAACCTACACGCTGGAGTATGGCCAAGACGAGCTCCAACTACAAGCCCACGCCCTGCGCCCTGGCAATCGGGTGGTGATTGTGGATGACGTCTTGGCAACTGGCGGCACCGCCGCCGCCACAGCTGAACTGGTGGCTCAGAGTGGCGCCCAGGTAGGCGGGTTTGCTTTTCTAATCGAGCTAGCTTTCTTGTCGGGCCGCAAGCTTCTTCCTCCACAAATCCCAACCCACGTGCTGATGGTGGAAGACTCCAACTGAGGGATTTGCCCCTCACCGCAGGCGTAGCGGCTGGCGGACGGCTACTTCTGTTGCCTTAGCTTTGGGCAGAGGTTGAGTCAAGGGGCTGAGCTGAGCCTGGGCCTGCAGTTGTTCCTCAATCCAGTCGGCCAGCTCCCGCATGTAGAGGGCCACGTGGGGGGCGTAGTCGCGCCGCAGCGGCTCTACCCCTTTTTCGGCCAGGCGGGCCAGGATGACCGGATCGCTTAGCTCTTCGAGAGCGGCAAAGTCTTCTGGCTGGTCAAACCCCAGCTCTGCCATCTTTTCAAACACATATCCCAGCCGTAGGCCCGTAGCCTCGCAGTGGGAAGGATCCCTCGCGACATAGGCAGCAGTGCGGTAGGCCGTTTGGGCAATGGAGCGCCAGGTGCCGCGGTGGATGTGCAGGCTAAGCTGCTGCTGATCCCAGCCCAGGGCTTCCCGCACCAAAAGGCCACAATTGCAGCGGGTGCTATCCCGCCAGCAGTACTCGCGATCCCAAAAACCCCAGTGCTGAGCTTGCAGGCGATCGGCGGTGCGGCGCAAGAGGGCTGCCAGCTCCGGTGTAGGACGCATCGGTCAAGGCGGCAGACGGGATCCCCTCCAGTCTAGGCAGGCAGGCGGCTGGGAACAAGCCGAGCTTAATCCTTTTTTGAGTTGATTGGCTCTGCTTGAGCTTCGGAATCCTCAGAAGACTGTTGCCGCTGGCGATGCCGTTGCCAAGCTCCCCAGGCCACCCCCGCCAACACCAGCGAGGCCCCGCCCAGATAGGTGCCCCCTGCCGGCAAGCCCGCCAAGGCCAGGGCCAGGGATCCCCCCCAGAGGGTCATGGCGTAAATCAGCAGCACCGAATGCCGCTGGGACAGGCCAGCCTTGAGCAGGCGATGGTGCAAGTGGCCCTTGTCGGGATGAAAGGGGGACTTGCCTCTGGCCAAGCGCTTGAGGATCACAGCAGACATATCCAGAATCGGCACGGCCAGGATAAAAAACGGCAGGGCCACCGCCAGCGTGGTTACCCCCTTGGCCACCCCAATGACCCCGATCCCGGCCAGGGTAAAGCCCAGAAAGTAGGCTCCCCCATCCCCCATGAAGATCTGCGCCGGGTTAAAGTTGTAGCGCAAAAACCCCAGACAAGCCCCCGCTAAGGCTGCCGCCAGCATGGCTGCCGCCGGCCGATCCAAGAGCAGGGTTACCATCAGCATCACGACTGCCGCGATCCCCGACACCCCTGCCGCCAAGCCATCCAGCCCGTCCATAAAGTTGATGGCATTGGCCATCCCCACCAGCCACAGCAAGGTAATCACTAGGCTCAGCCATGCAGGGAACGGCCAGATGCCGATCCGCGGCAGGTTGATAAATTCGATGCGCACCCCCACTCCCCAAGCCGCCGCAGCCACTCCAAATTGCATCGCCAGGCGCGAAAAAGGCGACAACTGAAACAGATCATCCGCCAAGCCAATTAGGAAAAACAAAACGCCGCCAATCGTCACCCCCCAGATCTCGTACTCCTGCTCGGGGCGCAGGCCGGCAAAGGCTCCGGCTCCCCAAAGCACAAGCAGCGCCACCAGGTGGCCGATAAAGATGG
>NZ_JANSHU010000030.1:0-24451 GCF_047461755.1 Synechococcus sp. R65.1
GGCCAGATCCTGCCCCTCTCCCCCCCAGTTTTGCAACTGCCAGATGTGGCGCAGCCGCTCCTCCAAGTGGGTGGCGTCTGAAAGCTGGGATCCGCGCAGGCTGGTGCCACTGACTTTTACCCCCCTCAGGTCGGCTCCCCGCAGATCCGCTCCTTCTAGGAGGGCGCCACTGAGCTTGGCCCCTTGCAAATTGGCTTGGCGCAGATCCGCTTGGCGCAGGTGGGCGCCGTTAAAGTTGCAAAGGCGCAGGTTAGCCTTTCTCAAATTGGCTTCGTAGAAGTTGGCACCCCCCAGCCGTGCCTCCTGCAGATCCACTCCCTCCAAGTCGGCGTAGGCAAAGTCTCGCTCCCCGCGCCGATAGGCCACGATTACCCCCTGTGCTCCTCCCACCGGCCGAAAGGGGCTGTAGGTCCGACAAGCTTCCTCTGCCTCGGGTTGCTCGAGCTGGGAGAGCAGCCGCCATGCTGCCAAGCGCACCGCCCAGGAGCTGTTGCCGGCCAGGGCTGCTACTAGCTCCGCTAGACCTGCCGGCCCGTACTGCAGCAACTGGGGCAAGGTGGCTAGACGCACCGCCTCCTCACCCCGAGTGAGCCGCCGCCGCGCCCCCTCAAGACCCCCTAAGACCAAGGCGTAAGGCGGGGCACCGCTGGCGGCAGCTTGTCCTCCCAACACCAGATCCCAAGGGCGAGGGCTAGACCCCACCGCTGGCTGAGGATTGCTGTTCATCAGCAGAGGTGGGCTCAGTTACACCCAGCGCCCCACCACCACGCGGATAGTGCCATCTTCCAGGCGCTCTTCCGCCTCGATGGCATAGCCCTGTTGCTGGGCCGAGCGCAGCAGGCTTTTGTAGGCGTAGCGCTGCAAAATCGGCGCTAGGAACGTCTGGGGATCGATGCCGGCTCCCCAGAGATCGGCCACCAGCTCGTAGTGATCCCCCTTGCGGCGAAAGCCGATGTCGAAGCCGTTCTTTTGCCGGATCACCAAGTCGGCGCGGGTGCGGTTCCAGAGGTAGCCCCGCAGGTTGGCGTTCCGCTCCACGCTGTAGCCCAATTCCTTCAGGGTTTCTTCCAGCAGCTCGGCATCTTTAATCTGCACTTGCAGGGTGGTGAAGTGGGACATGGCGCTTCCCATCCCAACACGGAGAGGGGGATCCTCACTATAGGAGCGCTTTTGCGGTTCTAGGACAAATGTTAAGGAGCTTGACGCTTTAAACCTCTCCGCCCGAGGGGGGGAGCAGCTTGGGATCTGTTCTCTCCGGCTGCCGGGAGGGCGAGCTCCCATCCCTTCCCAGCTCAGACAGGAGCAAGGGGCGGGCTCGCGGGCCTCGCCAGGGATCCAGCACATCTCGAATCAGCACCTCCTGGATCCACACCTGCAGGATGGCCGCCAAGGGCACGGCCAAGAATAGGCCCAGCACCCCGAAGAAAAAGGCCGAGGTGATTTGAGCTATCAGCGTCAAGGCGGGCAAAAGCGACACCTGGCGCGACATGACAAGCGGGGTAAAGACGCTGCTTTCAAGCTGCTGGATGAAGATGTACAGCCCTAGCACTGCTAGGGACTTCCAGGGGGCGTCGGTGAGGGCTACCAGCATTGGGGCAACCACGCTCAGGGTGGGGCCAATGTTGGGGATGAAGTTGAACAGGCCCGCTAGCACCGCGTTGGCTAGGATCAGGGGCACACCCAAAATCCAGAGGCCAATGCCGCTCAGCACCATCACCAAGGTGCTGGTAAACAAGATCCCCACCAGCCAGCCCCGCAGCACCAGCTCGCAGCGCTTGAGGATGTAGCGAACGCGGGGGCGGTAGAAGGCCGGGAAAACGGAAACAAAGGCGCGGCTGTAGGCCGGGGGATCTAACAACAGCAAGATGGTGAGGATGAGCACAAACAAGAAGTTGAGCAGGGTGGCAAAGAAAGCAGTGAAGGACTGGGAGAAAAAGTCGCGCACCTGGCGCACCAACTCGGTGGCCTGGGGCACAAGACTATTGGCCAACTCCCGCAGCGTCGGCAGCTCAAGGTCGGTCGGCAGCAAGAGGATTAGGCTCTCAAACAGCCGCTGCGCTTGCACAATCCCCGCAGGCACCACGTCGGTCAACAGCCGGCGCAACTGCTCCAGTAGAGGCGGCACCACGATGAGCCCCACCAAGACCGCGCCCACCAAAACCGTCAAGCCCGTGATGAGAAGGGAGGGGCCGCGGCGAAAGCCGTAGCGCTGGGGAATCTGGGCTAGAGTATCCAAGGCTACTGCCAGGACGATGGCTGCAAACACCAGCAGCAGGATCTGTCGAATCTGCCAGAGCAGCGCCAACAGGCCCAGCAGCGCCCCCAGCCCCAGCCAATGGGCAAAAGTCACCGCAGCCACCTCCTCCCTTGGTTTGTCGTCGCCTATTCTAGATGGGATCTCGGACATTCCCAGCGGTATTCGGGAGCTGCGTATGCCGAATCCCGATCCACAAGCAAGGGCTCTGGGTAGCTGTAGTAACCTAGAGGAGGTGATAGAGTCCCTGCTGGGCGAGGAAGTCCCCCTCCTCTCGGTTGGGGGAGTGTCCCGCTACCTCAAGTCGCTGCTGGGCGGGGATCCCTACTTGACCCGGCTGTGGGTGGTTGGAGAAGTCTCCAGTTGTCAGCGCAACCACACGGGCCACCTGTTCCTGACCCTGGTGGATCCAGAAAGCGGCGACGTCCTCAGGGGGGTTGTGTGGCAAAGTCAGACGGCCCGGCTCAGCTTCTGGCCAAAAGTGGGTCAACAGGTGCTGGCGCTGGGGCAAGTTGGCATCTACAGCGGCGGCAGCTACTACCGCCTGGTCATCTGGCAACTGCTGCCAGCAGGGGAAGGCCTCCTGGCGTGGAGATTCCAGCAGCTCAAGGCCCGCCTGGCCGCCGAAGGCCTGTTCGACAACCAGCGGCCTCTGCCCACCCACCCTCAGTGCATTGCTGTCGTCAGCTCTCCCGACGCCGCCGGCTGGGGAGATATCCGCCGCACCCTCAACCAGCGCTACCCGGGGCTGCGGGTGCTGTTTTCGCCAGCTCAAGTGCAAGGGGAAGCGGCCCCCGAGTCCATTGTGCGGGCCATTCGCCGGGTGGAACGGGATGGGCGGGCGGAGGTGCTGCTGATTGCCCGAGGAGGCGGAGCCGGCGAGGATTTGGCCTGCTTTAACGATGAACGGGTGGTGCGGGCCATTGCCGAATGCCGCATTCCGGTGGTAACTGGGATCGGCCACCAGCGGGATGAGACCTTGGCGGACTACGCCGCTGACTATGCGGCCCACACCCCCACAGCGGCAGCCGAACGGGTTGTGCCGGATCTGCGGGAATTGCAGCGCCAGGGATCCCAGCTCCGGCAGCGGCTGGTCACCTGCACCCTGCAGGTTTTGGAGAAGGCCCAGGAGCGCCTGCACCATGCCCACCACCGTCTGCTCCAAATTCATCCCGAGCGGCTGCTGCACCAGGCCCAGAAGCACCTGCTGCAACGGCAACAGCGCCTAGTTCAGGCCGTGCGCCATCGCCTTCAAGAGCAGCAACAGCGCCACCAAGCTCTCCAGCAGCACCTCCAAGCCCTCGATCCCGCGGCCGTCCTCCGGCGGGGCTACGCCCTCGTGCGCGACGAGCGGGGATCTCTCGTCCGCAACCCCTGCCTGCCACCTCAGACCCGCCTGCGCATAGAGCTGGCCGGGGGAAGCTTCTGGGTTCGAGTGGAGGAGAGCCATGAGCCGCCGCAAACGTGAGGATCCCTGGCGCTACGAGGCAGCCATTGCCGAAGTGGAAAGTTTGATTGCCCAGATTGAATCGGGGGAGCTGGATCTGGAGGAGGTGGTGGAGCGCTTCCAGCAGGCCGCCCAAACTCTAAAGCGCTGTGCCGAGTTTTTGGAGGAAAAACGGCAGCAGGTGGAGATCATCATTGAGCAGCTAGGGCCCGACGACGAAGAAGAGCTGCGCGAGTTCTAGGGACATCAATGCCCGTGCTGCTGGTTCTCGACGGCAGCAAGGCTTGACGAAGGGAGCTGAGCTCCTGAAGATAGTCAAGTTGTCAAGACCTCGCGGGGCGCCCTCCATGGCTGCCAAGATCTTGGATGGCAAAGCCTTAGCTGCTCGCCTGCAAGCCGAGATGGCTGCCCAAGTGCAAGCTTGGCTCCCGCGGGTGGGGCGCCCCCCAGGGTTGGCAGTGCTGCGAGTTGGAGAGGATCCTGCCAGTGCTGCCTACGTGCGCGGCAAAGAGCGGGCCTGTGAGCGGGTGGGCATCGCCTCCTTTGGTCGCCATTTTTCCGCCCAGGACTCCCCCGCCCATCTGCTCGACACCATTGCCCAACTCAACCAGGACGAGCGCGTCGATGGCATCCTGGTGCAACTGCCCCTGCCCCCTGGCTGGGATCCCATCCCGCCCCTTCTAGCCATCGATCCTGCCAAGGACGTGGACGGCCTCCACCCCCTCAACCTGGGCCGGCTGGTGCGCGGCGAGCCCGGCCTGCGCAGTTGTACCCCATTAGGCGTGATGCGCCTGCTGGAGGCAGAAGGGATCCCGGTTGCCGGACGAAAAGCGGTGGTGGTCGGCCGCAGCCTTCTGGTGGGCAAGCCCTTGAGCTTGATGCTGTTGGCCGCCGACGCCACGGTTACCATGGCCCACTCCCGCACACCCAACTTGGCCGAAGTAACCCGCAGTGCCGACATTGTGGTCATGGCGGTGGGGCGTCCCCGCCTGCTCAAGGCAGAAATGGTAAAGCCAGGGGCCGTGGTCGTCGATGTAGGCATTAACCGCATCCAAGGCCCTGACGGGTCGGAGCAGTTGGTGGGAGATGTGGACTACGAGGCAGTCAAAGAGCGGGCTGCCGCCATCACACCCGTACCGGGTGGCGTGGGGCCGATGACGGTAACCATGCTGCTGGCCAACACCCTGGAGAGCTACAAACTGCGCAGCCGCCTCTAGGCCAAAATGCGTGCGCCCCCTCCGGCTAGACGCCGCGAATTTCCCGATATCTTCTGGCGCGCTCTTCGGCGGGATCGGGGGCTTGTGCCTTGGCCACAGCTTCCTGCAGTTGCACCATCACCTTTTCCGGAGGCTCAGTGGAGCGAACGACATAGAACATCAAGTTAATGGCTTCGGTGGCTGTTAGCTTGAGGTCTTCTTTTCCCTTGGGCACCAGAGCGACCTTGCCATCGGTGGTCGGAATGGCCGTATGGGATCCCTTGGCGAGAATCTCCCCTGCTTTCTCCAAAGTGACCAGCATATCCGCGCCTCACTGCAGCGATTAGGTATCATCCTGGCAAAGATCTTTTGGGCTCCTGGCAAAGCCCGTGTTCTTCTAGCCAAGTGTACAGGTAGGGAAATAGCTTTTGGTTAGCTGCTGGAAAAGGAAACTGCGACAGCTCTGCCGGTTTGACCCAGCGGACTTCACTGCATTGTAAAGGCTGAGCTTCTCCGCCCAAATAGCGGCAGATAAAAGCCATGAGGGTGATGGTGAAATGGGTGTAGGCATGCTCAACGGTGGCTAGCGGCGCTACCACGGCGATGTCAATGCCCACTTCCTCTTTCACTTCCCGCACCACACACTCCGCAGGGGTTTCTCCCGGCTCGATCTTGCCACCGGGGAACTCCCACAGGCCGCTGAGCATCGAGCTTTCCGGGCGCCGATCGATGAGGATCTCGTTCTCCCGCAGGACAATGGCCACCGCAATCTGTTTGTGAGGGCGCAAGGGACGGGGTTCAGCCATAGGCAGGTGGTGCTGTTGACCTCGATGGTAAGCGGCGCAATCGGCCTGCCAAGGGCACTGACCACAGCGAGGCCGCCTGGGCCGGCAGACAGTAGCGCCCAAGTCCATCAGAGCCTGGTTAAAGGTGCGCGGCTGCTCGGGATCCAGTAATTGCTGCGAAAGCCGCCACAAGAGAGGCAGGCAGCGACTTGGTGGCTGGGGCAAAGCCACCAGGCGAGCCAACACCCGCTTGACGTTCCCCTCCAAAATCGGCAGGGGTAGGTCAAAGGCGGCACTGAGAATGCCCCCAGCTGTCGTGCGCCCGATCCCTGGCAGCGCCAGCACCTGCTGCAGATCGCGGGGAAACTGCCCTCCATGTTCCCGCATCAGGATTTGAGCGGCTTTGTGCAGATTTAGCGCCCGCCGGTAGTAGCCCAGGCCTTCCCACAATTTCAGCACCTGCTCTTGGGAGGCTGCCGCCAAGTCGGGGATCCCGGGCAAAGCCTCCATCCAGCGCTGAAAGTAGGGGATCACGGTAGCCACCTGGGTCTGTTGCAGCATCACTTCCGCTACCCAGATGGCGTAGGGATCTCGGGTGCGCCGCCAGGGCAGATCCCGGCCTTCCTTGCGGTACCACTGCAGCAAAGAACGCCTCAGGCGCTGCTGAACTGCCTCTTCCCAGCCCAGCCGTTGCCCGTCGACGGTTGCCGCCTCTACCTCCACCTCCCCGGGTTGCAGAGATGGCATCTCAAGCTGCGTAGGCAAAGTGCAGGGCCCACCAGATCAAGGCCGAGACGACCCCCGCCACAACGCTGGCCGAGATCAGCACCACAATGGGGCTATCCGCCCCCTTGAACTGCATAATGCCGCGGTTGTAGTTAGCCATCGTCGCCTCCCCCAGCTCCAGCGGTGGGGTGGGGAACCAAGCGCAGGAGCTGGAAAGTTCTTCCCAAAAGCCTACTTTCAGGATAGCCAACCAGCCCCCCTCCGAATCTGCTTCCTCTACAGCAGGGCAGGTTGTCCCTCTGCTATGGCTGAGTTGGCCGGGGGATGCTTTCCCAGCTAAACTGAGGTTCCGGAGGCAAGTTGCCATTATTGGCCAAAAGAGTGGCGTTGGGGCAGGCATGGCTAGAGGAAGGGAGGGAAGAATCAGCAGCTCAGCTCCAGAAAGATCCCGGCAGGCAGGGCCTCATCAACACCTTGCTTCTGAGCGTCTGCTACCTGCTGCGGGATCCCTCTTGCGCCTTTCTCGCCAAAAGGCCCTTGCCCGAGTGCGCCAACGGGCAACTCGTCCCTCTCGCCTACGCCGGCCCAGGGCTTTTAAGGAGGTGCTGCTCAGGGGCTTGGGCTTCAGCCTAATTCTGGGTCTGACGATGGCTGGCCTGTCGCGCCTGCTGCAATCCACCGCCCCTCCCCAGACAGAGCAGGTGGCAGCAGGATCTGGGGATCCCCCCCCTGCCTTGCCCATAGACTTCCTCAAAGGAGAGGAAATCCCTGCTCTGCAGGAGCGCTTAGCGGCCCTGGCTGACCAGCCGGGCCTGACGGTGGGAGCCTTGTTTTGGGAGGTGGAAACTGGCGCCTTTGCGGGGGTGAGGCCGGATCAGGTTTTTCCTGCTGCTAGTGTCCTCAAGATCCCGATTCTCCTAGCCTTTTTGCAGGCGGTGGAAACTGGGCAGGTGCGGCTAGAGGAAAAGCTAACGCTGCGGAAAGAGCTCAAGGGGGGGGGAGCTGGCCTTTTGCAAACCCGTCCTCTGGGATCCCAGGTCTCTGCTCTTGAGGCAGCCACCCTCATGAGCACCGTCAGCGACAACTTCGCCGCCAACTTGATCCTGGATCGCCTGGGCGGTCGAGAAGCCCTCAACCAAAAGTTTCGCCAGTGGGGGCTGCAACACACGCAGATCTCCCAATGGCTGCCAGATCTAGAGGGCGCCAACACCAGTAGCCCGCGCGATATGGTCTGGCTGCTCAGCCAAGTGGAGCAGGGGCGCCTGCTTAGCCGTCGCAGCCGCGACCGCTTTTTGGACATCCTCTGGCGCACGCAGCGGCCCTCCTACTTTCGCCCTGGCCTAGACCCAGAAGTGCGCATTGCCCACAAGACGGGAACCCTTAGCTCGGTGGTCGGAGATGCCGGGATCCTCGATCTGCCCAACGGGCGGCGTTACATAGCAGCGGTGTGGGTGAAGCGGGAAACCCCCAACGATCCCAGAGCGGAGGAGCTGATTGCCAAACTCTCCCAGGCCGCCTACAAGTTCTGGTCGACTGTAGAAGCTCCGGCAACCTCAGCTTTGCAGCCCTAGGCCATCTCAGCACCTTGCCAGCAGAGCGCCTGAGAATGGAATTAGCCGACGAGCAAGAACGCTATGGCCACAACGGCTCGAGCTTCTGGAGGGGGAGATCCCTACATTAAGCTGGGTCAATTTCTCAAGCTGACGGGAGTTGTCCCCACCGGCGGGCGGGCTAAGCAGCTCATCCAGGCGGGGCAGGTGCGCGTCAACGGCGAGGTGGAAACCCGGCGGGGGCGCAAGTTGCGCCCAGGGGATGCAGTGGCGGTGGCAGGCCAAGTTTGGCAGGTGCGCTGGGAGGGTGCCAGAGCTTGCGCCTGGCGCCAAGATCCCACTCCGCCAACTCGGCCACTGCTGGCCTAAGCTGGGAACAGATGTCTTTTCCTAGCTGAGCCTCCTGTGCAGGGTGATTCTCCCCCTTTACCCCCCTCGCCACCCCCTTCTCCTGCGTTGAGGGTGGTGGAGACGGCTTTCTTGGCCAGCACTGCCGCTTTGATCTGGATCTTGAGCTACACGCCGCTGGCCCCGCTTATGCGCCTGTTTTTCCCTATCCCGGTGGCACTGGCCGTGATGCGCTGGGATCCCCGCACTGGGGCCATGGCGCTGGGGGTCTCCGCCTTGCTGCTGACGGTGCTGATGGGGCCCACCCGCAGTATCCTCTATGTCATTCCCTACGGCCTTCTAGGCTATTGGTGTGCCTGCCTGTGGCGGCAACGCCTCTCCTGGTATCTCTCGGTGGTCAGCGGCGCTGCCCTCAGCACTTTTGGTCTGGTTTTCCAATTGCTGCTCTCCTCGCTGCTGCTGGGAGAAAACCTCTGGATCTATCTCACCATCCAGCTCACTGGCCTGACCAACTGGCTGCTGGACGTGTCTCTGGGCCGATTCGGCCTGTACTGGGTGGCGGAACCTTGGATGGTTCAGGTGGTGGTCCTAGGGTTTATTGCCTTTAACTCCCTTGTCTATGCATTTACTGTGCATTTGGTGGCAGCTTTGGTCATGGAGCACTTCCGCTGTCCGCTGCCACCGCCGCCAAAGTGGGTGCAATTTTTGCTGGACTAGCAGCCTCCTATACTTCTTGGGGAGGCTATCGCCATAAGATTAAAGTTAGATTAAGACCTAGAGGCTCTGCCTTCGTTGCCTAGGCCCTATGAACCCTATTCCCCCCCCTGCCCACCCCTACCAGTTCCGCGCGCTGGGCTTGATTAAGGGATCCCTGAAGCCAATCCCGAAGACCTATGCCCAGGCGACGCTGGTTGCCAGCGATGGCGTGGAGTACCCGGCCACCCCTGGCCGCGCCGGGCTGCTGCGCCGTTTCACCCACTGTATTGAGAGCGGCCGAACCTACTGGTACTACGTGCAGCCCCAGCCGCGCTCGGGGGGCACTCTGGGCCTGAGCGTCATCCGCATCCTGGCTCTGCCAGAGGAGGAGCAAGACCCAGCGGCAGAGGATGAGCCTTTTTTGCCGGCCCCTGAAGATGCGGAGGAAGGCTTTAACATTCGCGGCGTTGTCGAGCCCCACGAAGGCTACATCTGGGTAGCAGTGCGGCGCAAGCCTCAGGGGAACAAACAATTTCCCCCCCTGCGGCTACGCCTGGAAGGGTTTTTGCCAGGGGCTACGGCGGGGGAGTTCTGGGATCTGCTGGCGGAGCGGGAAGGTCACAAGCTGCTGCTGGTGGATGGCAGCCGCCTCTTGACAGCCGTAGCCTAGGTGCTGAGAACTAGCCCAACTGTACCCCAGGATCCCTAACTGATGGTGTCTGCTGCTGGCTTGTCCCAACGGGTTGCCCGCCTTTCCCCTTCGGCAACGCTGTCGATCTCGGCCCTGGCCAAAGCCATGCAGGCAGAGGGTCTGGACGTCTGTATCCTGAGCGCCGGCGAGCCGGACTTCGACACCCCTGAACATATTCGGGCGGCTGCCATTCGCGCCTTGCAGGAAGGCAAAACCCGCTACGGCCCCACCGCTGGGATCCCCGCCTTGCGCCAGGCGGTAGCCGACAAGCTGCGTCGGGAAAACGGCCTGGACTATAGCCCCGAGCAGATCTTGATTAGCAACGGCGGCAAGCAAACCCTGTTTAACCTGGCCATGGTGCTGCTGGATCCAGGGGATGAGGTCATCTTGCCCGTCCCCTACTGGGTCAGCTATCCCGAAATGGTGGCTCTGGCAGGCGCTCAAGTGGTGCGGGTTCAGACCCAAGAGGCCCAGGGCTTCAAGCTCACTGCCGACCAGCTACGTCAGGCCCTCACCCCCCGCAGCAAGTTGCTCATTCTTAACTCGCCAGCCAACCCCACCGGCGCCGTCTATCACCGGCACGAGCTGGAGGCGCTGGCGGAGGTGATCCTCTCAGTTCCCCATCTCTACGTGGTCTGCGACGAGATCTACGAGAAGCTCGTCTACGGCGAAGCTCGCCACCTCAGCCTGGGATCCCTTTCTCCAGAGCTGCTGCCGCGCACTATCCTCAGCAGCGGCTTTGCCAAAGCTTATGCCATGACCGGCTGGCGCATCGGTTACTTGGCAGGGCCAAAGCCCATCGTCGAGGCGGCCATCAGCCTGCAAAGCCACAGCACCTCCAACGTCTGCACCTTTGCCCAATACGGCGCCCTAGAGGCCCTCACCAGCCCCCTTTCAGCGCCAGCGGTAGAAAAGATGCGCCAAGAGTTCTGGCGGCGGCGGGATCTGATGCTGGAGGGGATCCGCACCCTGCCAAAGGTAAGCTGTCCGGAGCCAGAGGGCGCATTTTACATCTTTCTCAACATCAGCCAGACCGGCTTGAGCTCGGTGGAGTTCTGCCAACGGCTGCTCAAAGAGCACCATGTGGCTGCCGTGCCAGGGGTGGCCTTCGGAGCCGATCACTGTATTCGCCTCTCCTACGCCGCCGACCGCGTCACCCTGGAAAAAGGTCTGGAGCGACTGCACCGCTTTCTCTCCTCCCTCTAAGGCGGGAAACTGGATGCTGCCAGCGCCCTGGTTGACCTAGAGGAGCTTCTTGACGATGAAGGAAGTAGACCTGGCCAAAGCCATCCAGCAGCGGCGCACTTTTGCCATCATCTCCCACCCCGATGCTGGAAAGACCACCCTTACGGAAAAGCTGTTGCTGTACGGAGGAGCCATTCAGGAGGCTGGAGCCGTGAAGGCCCGCCGCGCTCAAAAGCGGGTTACCTCCGACTGGATGGAACTGGAAAGACAGCGGGGTATCTCCATCACCTCGACGGTGATCCAATTTGACTATCGCAACTTTCGCCTCAACCTCCTCGATACCCCCGGCCACCAGGACTTTAGCGAAGACACCTACCGAACCCTGGCGGCAGTGGACAACGCCGTGATGCTAGAAGATGCCGGCAAAGGGCTAGAACCCCAAACCCGCAAGTTGTTTGAAGTCTGTCAAATGCGGCGGTTGCCGATCTTTACCTTCATCAACAAGATGGATCGCCCCAGCCGGGATCCCCTCGAGCTCATGGACGAAATCGAGAGCGAGCTGGGCCTTAAGCCCTATCCTGTTACCTGGCCCATTGGCTCAGGGGAGCGCTTCACAGCTTTGTTTGACCGACGCACTCACGAGTTTCACTTCTTTGAGCGAGTCTCCGGGGGACGGCTACGAGTCAAAGATACAGTTATTAAACTCGGGGATCCCCAAGTGGAAGACCTAATCGAAAAAGATCTCTACTACCGATTTAAGGAAGAATTGGAGATCCTGGATGGCCTTATGCCCAGTTTGGATCTCAAACAGGTTCATGCTGGGAAACAAACTCCTGTCTTTTTCGGCAGCGCCATGACCAATTTTGGGGTGGAGCTGTTTCTCAATGCGTTTTTGGAGTACTCCCTGCCGCCAATGCCCCACGAAAGTACGGCTGGGCTGATTTCTCCAGAGTATCCTGAGTTCACAGGCTTTGTCTTTAAGCTGCAGGCCAATATGGATCCCCGCCACCGGGATCGCATTGCTTTTGTGCGCATCTGCTCCGGCAAGTTCGAGAAAGACATGGTGGTCAACCATGCCCGCCTCAACCGCCCCATCCGCCTATCCTACCCACAGAAATTGTTTGCTCAAGAGCGCATCTCCATTGACGAAGCTTACCCTGGGGATGTGATTGGCCTAAATAACCCTGGCCTCTTTACAATTGGGGATACGCTCTACACTGGCCCAAAGCTGCGCTACGCCGGGATCCCAAGCTTTTCCCCGGAGCTTTTTGCCTATCTCAAAAATCCCAACCCCTCCAAATTTAAACAGTTTCAGAAAGGGGTGTCAGAGCTGCGGGAAGAAGGGGCGGTGCAAATTATGTACTCCCTTGACGAATCCAAACGGGATCCAATCGTGGCCGCGGTGGGCCAGTTGCAGTTTGAGGTGCTGCAGTACCGCCTGGAACATGAATACAACGTCGAAACCCGCCTGGAGATGCTGCCCTACACGCTGGCTCGCTGGGTAGAAAACGGCTGGGAGGCTCTTCGGGATCTTCCCAGTCTGTTTAACACTCTGATTGTCAAGGATGTTCAGGATAGGCCGGTTCTGCTCTTTAAGAATGAATGGACTCTGCAGCAATTTGTCAGTAGCAATCCCAAGATTAAGCTCAGCAAAATTGCTCCCACTGCCGATCTCAGCCTAGAAGCTAACAGCAGGCCGTAAAGCCCCTCAGAGGACCTCCTCCGACGTATTCCCCGAAAAGGGTGCTGGTGGCCAGAAAAGCTGCAGCCGGTTGCGTCCTGCCCGCTTGGCTTGGTAGAGGGCCTCATCGGCTTGCTGGAGGGCAACCTCTGGCGGCAGGGGGTGATCTTCGCTAATCACGACCCCGCCAATGCTGATGGTTACAGCCAGGCTGCGACGGGGCGAAACCTCAACGGGACGGCTGGCGATAGCCTGGCGCAGCGACTCAGCATACCGTTGACAGCGCGAGGGGCTTAGACCAGGGGTAACGCAGACCAATTCCTCCCCGCCGTAGCGGTAGAGCAGGCTGGAGGGGCGGAGGTGCTGCTGCAGCCGTTCAACAATGGCCTGGAGAACGCAGTCGCCGATGAAGTGGCCGTAGGTGTCGTTGATCTGCTTAAAGTGATCCACATCCAGCATCAATAGGCAGAGGTAGCGGTAGCGGGCTTTCCCTTGCGGCCCCACCTGCTGCAGCAAACGGGGCAGTGCCTGGTCAAGGGCGCGGCGGTTCAAGGCTCCAGTCAAGGGATCCGTCAAAGCCAGAGACTCCAACAGCTCGTTGCGGGCTTGCAGTTGGCGGTTGGCCTGAGCCAAAGCTTGGACAAGCCGCTGTAAACGCAGCCCTGCCTGCACCCGTGCCCGCAGTTCCTCAGGAGCCACCGGCTTAGCGATAAACTCATCTGCCCCCGCCTCCAACCCCTGAAGGCAATCCTTGAGTTCAGAGCGGGCCGTGAGGAAAATGAAGTAGACAAACTGGCCAGCGGCAGATCCCTTGAGACGGCGACAAAAATCCAGCCCTGACAGCTTGGGCATCACCCAATCGCAGATCACCACATCCGGCCACTGGCTTTCGTCGAGCGCCTGCAGCTGCTCCCAGGCCATCTGGCTATCTTCCCAGGTTTCCACCTGGTAGCCACAGGCTTTGAGAACCCCGCCCACGAAGCAGCGAGTCACCGAATCGTCGTCGACGACCCAAAGGCGGGGAACCTGATCCTTAAGCTGGCTCCACGCCTTCTCCTCCAGGGACTCAGGTACTGGACTAGAAGAATCCCCGCCCCTGTAGTCAGACGGCAGCATGAGGAGAAACCCCCAAAGTCTAGCTACAACTAGAAGTAGGGGTGGCTAAGTAGGTAGAGGCAGGGGGGCCCTCCCCTACCGCCTGCTGCAACGCCTCTACAAATTCCCGCACCCGAATGGGGTCAATGAGGGGGAAAAGCTCTGCATGGCCTGTCAGCATACCCCCAGAACGAGCCAGCCGCTTGAGGGAACTGGCCACGATCACTCCATCGGCGTGCTGGATGAGGGTGCCGATGTTCTCAGCGGTGGCCCCTGAGCCAATGAGAAGGGGTACCTGAGGAGCAACTTGGCGGGCTAGCTTGAGATCTTCCAAAAGAGGCGGCTTGCCGGTCGCCTCGCCGGAGACAATGATGGCATCGGCAAGACCTCGCTCCACTGTATCCAGGATAGCCGCCTCAAGGCTAATGGGGCCGAGAGGCTGGGCGTGCTTCACCAGCACATCGGCGAAGATTTTAATGTCTTGGGCCCCCAGCTCGCGGCGGTAGCGCAGCAAGCGGTAGGCATTCCCCTCGATGAGGCCCTGGTCGGTCACCATTGCCCCGCAGAGGATGTTGACGCGGATAAACTGCGCTCCCACACAGGCGGCAATGGCTAGAGCGCTACAGCCATCGTTGCGCAGGACGTTGATCCCGATGGGCAGGGAGACCAACGTCTTAATCCGCTGGACAACCACCGTCATGGCGCTCACCACCGCCGCGTCTACCTGATCCTTGGCAAAAGGGGCATCGTAGAAGTTCTCGACCAGGATCCCGTGAACGCCCCCTGCAGCCAAGGCCGTGGCGGCCTGTTCCGCTTGGGCAATAACCTGCTCCAGGTTGCCGCCCCAACGGGGGGAGGTGGGCAGCGGCAACAGATGGACCACTCCGATCACGGGATGGGAAGTTTTGAAAAGGTGTTGCAGCAGGCTCACCGGCAGGCTCCCTTGGGGATCCTTAACCAACAATCTTACGCCCGGATGGGATCGAGCAGGCTCCCTGCCGGCTAGCAGCAAGGCCGCGCAGCAGGCGAGGAACCAGGCTTGGCCCTTCATAGATCCAACCGGTATAGACCTGGAGCAAACTGGCGCCGGCAGCAAGCTTCTCCAGGGCGTCGTCTAGGGTAAAGATGCCCCCCACGCCGATAATGGGCAGCTGTCCCCCCGTGGCCTGGTGGATGTAGCGGATGATCTGGGTGGAGCGCTCTCGCAGCGGGGCGCCGCTGATGCCGCCGGCTGCTGTTGTCAAAGGCCCTAGACCAGGGAGGAAGCGGGTTTTCAGGTTGTCGCGGCGCAGAGTGGTGTTGGTGGCGATGATCCCAGCCAGGCCGTAGGCTTGAGCTAGCTCCAGAATGGCGTCAATCTCTGGCCAGTCTAGGTCGGGGGCAATCTTGACCAGAAGAGGCTTCTTGGCTTGGTTTTCCTCTTGGAGAGCAGCCAGAATGGGCTCCAGGTGCTTGGCAGCCTGCAGGGATCGCAAGCCTGGCGTGTTAGGGGAGCTGACGTTAATCACAAAGTAGTCCCCCAGCTCCCGCAGCACCCGAAAGCTGGCCAGGTAGTCGGTGGCGGCGGCTTCCAGCGGCGTGGTTTTGCCTTTGCCCAGGTTGACGCCAATGGGGATAAGACGTTGACGCAGCCGGCGCAGCCGTTCGGCCAAAGCTGCTGCTCCCTGGTTATTGAAGCCCATGCAATTGAGGGCAGCCCGATCCTGGGGCAGCCGAAATAGGCGCGGCTTTGGATTGCCTGGCTGGGGCTGGGGAGTGACGGTGCCCACCTCCACAAAGCCAAAGCCCAGGTGGGGCCAGACTCCCAAAGCTACGCCGTCCTTATCCAAGCCCGCAGCGAGACCCAGGGGATTGGGAAAGCTCAGCCCCCACAGCCGCACCTCCAAGCAGGGATCCCGATAGCAGAAGAGGCGTTCCAAAAGACTCAAGATCCCCGTGGCCTGGGTAACATCTAGCCACTCCAAGGTGCGTAGGAGCGCCACCTTGAGGGTTTCTGGGTCAGCCCTTAGCCCGGAAAACAGTAGCGGCTGCAGCAGATCCCGGTACAGATTCACCCCTAAACCCCTCTTGGCCAAGCCATATTACCTGAGCCAGCTCGCTTGCACTCCGCGGTGCAGGGCTGTTGCTAGATTGGGGTTACAGTTTTGACTCCCCTCCTTCCGCCGGAAAAGGGAATGGGGGCAAAACCAGGATCCCTGAGGCTAGCGCTATGACTATCCCTCTCATCCAAAGCCCAGAGCTTCTGGAGAGTCGGCTCAAGGAGATCCCGGCTGAGCCTGGTGTCTACCTCATGCGAGATGCCAGCGATCAAATCCTCTATGTGGGCAAGTCTAAGAAGCTGCGCTCCAGGGTGCGATCCTATTTTCGCTGCCTTGGGGATCTCCCCCCTCGCATTCAGCGCATGGTAGCCCAGGTGTGCGAGATCGAGTTTATTGTAACTGATAACGAGAGTGAGGCCCTGGCTTTAGAAGACAATCTGATTAAAACCTATCAGCCACCCTACAATGTTCTCCTCAAAGAGGATAAGAAGTACCCCTATTTGTGCATTACATGGTCAGAGCCCTACCCTCAGATTTACATTACCCGCCACCGCCGTCTCAACCAAAATCAAGATAAGTACTATGGTCCCTATACCGATGTAGGCCTGCTGCGGTACACCCTTGGGCTAGTGAAGCGGATTTTTCCCTTGCGCCAGCGTCCCAAGCCACTTTACAAAGACCGCCCCTGTTTGAACTACGACATCGGGCGTTGCCCTGGTGTCTGTCAGGGCTTGATCAGCCCCGAGGAGTATCGCAAGACCGTTGCTCAAGTGGCGATGATCTTCCAGGGGCAGACGGACGAGCTCATCCGGGAGTTGAAGGAGAAAATGGCCCAGGCGGCCGAGCAAGAAAATTACGAGGCAGCAGCGCGGTATCGGGATCAAATCCGCGGCCTAGAACAGTTGGGCGAATCCCAGAAGGTGTCTTTGCCCAACTCGACAGTTAGCCGCGATGCTCTGGCCTTGGCGATGGACGACTCGCGGGCTTGTATTCAGTTGTTTCAGGTGCGAGCGGGCAAGCTGGTGGGTCGGCTGGGGTTTGTGGCCGAAAACCGGGGCGACGATCCAGCCCTGATTTTGCAGCGGGTTTTGCAGGAGCATTACCAGTACTGCGATCCGGTGGAAATTCCCTCGGAAATCTTGACGCAGTACGAGCTGCCGGATCGCGATTTTCTCGAGTCTTGGCTAAGCCAAAAAAAGGGGCGCAAAGTCAGTCTCATTGCCCCCCAGCGGCAAAGTAAAGCCGAGCTGATTGAACTGGTGGAGCGGAACGCCCAGCTGGAGCTAGCCCGCAGCCAGCGCTTGGCAGACCGGGAGGCAGCAGCCCTGGAGCGCTTGGCAGAAGTTTTGGATCTGCCGTCAGCCCCCCGCCGCCTGGAAGCCTACGATATTTCCCACATTCAGGGATCCGATGCGGTGGGCAGCCAGGTGGTGTTTATCGACGGCCTGCCAGCCAAGCAGCACTACCGCCGCTACAAGATTCGCAACCCCGAGGTGCGTCCTGGCCACTCCGACGATTTTGCCAGCCATGCCGAGGTGGCGCGGCGTCGCTTTAGCAAAATGACCCCTGAGGATCAGCCGGACTTGGTGCTCATCGACGGGGGCAAAGGGCAACTGGCTGCAGTGATGGCTGTTCTGGCGGAGCTGGGGCTGGATCACCTGCCGGTCATTGCCTTGGCCAAGCGGGAGGAGGAAATCTTTCGGCCCGGGGATCCCGAGCCGCTGCGGCTGCCACCCCAAGATCCAGCTCGCCTGCTATTGCAGCGCCTACGGGATGAGGCCCACCGCTTTGCCCTTGCCTACCATCGCCAGCAGCGGAAACTGCGCCAACAGGCTTCTGTTCTGGAGGAGATCCCTGGCCTAGGCAAGCAGCGCCAAAAGCTGCTCATGGAGGCGTTTCGCTCCCTTGCCCGCATTCAAGTGGCCACCGAAGAGCAGTTGGCCCAGGTGCCAGGCATTGGCCCCAAGCTGGCCCGCCAGATTTACCGCTACTTCCACCCAGACGCCGAGACCGAGTTGCCAGCAACAGTGCAACCCGCCTCTGGCCAAACCTAAGTCTGAGCTGGCGTATCATCGTGGAGTCCGCCATTCTCGACCAAGGGAGCTAAGTGAAGGTAGCGCTGTTGCAACTTAACTATACCGTTGGCGATCTCAGCGGCAATGCCGAGCGCATCCGTGCGTCGGTTGAGGCGGCAGCAGCCAAGGGGGCAGAGCTGGCGATTACTTCTGAGCTGGCCTTGTTGGGGTACCCGCCCCGGGACCTGCTGCTCTACCCTGCTCTAGTCGAGAGGGCAGGCCAAGTTTTGCAGCAGTTGGCTGACCGGCTGCGGGATAGCATTCCGGTGGTGGTGGGATCCGTGCAGCCCAACCCCCTGCCGGAGGGGCGGCCTCTCTACAACGCCGCGGCCTGGCTAGAGGGGGGGCAGATCCGCCACTGGTTCCAGAAGTCGCTTTTGCCCACCTACGATGTCTTCGACGAAGACCGCTACTTTGAGCCGGGATCCCAGCCCCAGCCCGTCCAGTACGGCGGCTATCGCCTGGGTTTCACCATCTGTGAAGACATCTGGAACGACCGCGACTTCTGGCAGCACCGCCGCTACCACCGGGATCCGGTAGACGAGATGGCCCGCTGCGGCGCCGATTTGCTCATCAATCTGTCGGCCTCGCCTTTTAGCCTGGGCAAGCAGAAATTGCGGGTGGAAATGCTGGGATCCCTGGCCCGCAAGCACGCCCTGCCCATCCTCTATGTCAACCAGGTGGGGGGCAACGACGACCTCATTTTCGACGGGGCCAGTTGCGCCCTAGACTGCCGGGGCCGGGTGGTGGCCCAAGCCGCTGCCTTTCAGCCGGACTGCCTGATGGTAGATGTGGAGGCGCTGGTTCACCCTCCTGAGGAAGGCCCGGAAGTTCAGGGATCCCGCTGGCCAACGGAGCCGGAAGCGGAGCTCTACGAGGCGCTGGTCTTGGGCACCCGCGACTACGTCAGCAAATGCGGCTTTCGCGAGGTGTTGCTGGGCCTGTCGGGGGGGATTGACTCAGCGGTAACTGCCGTCATTGCCGCCGACGCCCTAGGTCCAGAGCGGGTGCTGGGGGTACTCATGCCCTCTCCCTATTCCAGCCCGGGCAGCCTGACGGACGCCTACCAACTGGCGCAGAACCTGGGGATCCCTACCCTGAAGCTGCCCATCCAGTCGATTATGGAGAGCTACCAGCACCTCCTGGCTGAGCCCTTCGCTGGCCTGCCCTCTGACATCACGGAAGAGAACCTGCAGTCGCGCATTCGCGGCACCTTGCTCATGGCCCTCTCCAACAAGTTTGGCCGGCTGCTCTTGACCACGGGCAACAAGTCGGAGCTGGCGGTGGGCTACTGCACCATCTACGGGGATATGTCCGGCGGCCTGGCCGTGATTTCCGATGTGCCCAAAACCTGGGTCTACCGCCTGGCCCGCTGGATCAACCGCCACCAGGAACGGATTCCCCTCCCCATCCTCACCAAGCCCCCCTCAGCAGAGCTGCGACCTGGCCAGAAAGATAGCGATAGCCTGCCTCCCTACGACTTGCTGGACGCTATCCTCCAGCGGCACATCGAACAGCACCAGTCGGCCGCTGAGCTGGTGGCCCAGGGGTTTGAACCTGACACGGTGCAGCAGGTGCTGCGGCTGGTGCAGAATGCTGAGTTCAAGCGCCACCAGGCTCCCCCTGGCCTGCGGGTTACCGATCGAGCCTTTGGCACCGGCTGGCGCATGCCGATTGCCAAGCGCCAAGAAGGGATCAGCTAAAGAACAAAGAGCCTGCTCCACGGCAGGCTTGATCTGGTGCTAGGGCCGGAGGGGGATCACTGAATTAGACCTAGCCAGGAGGCGACGCCTTGGCCCGTTACCGCTTCAATAACGATGGCCAGCACAAAGCCAATCATGGCTGCGCGGCCGTTGAGGCGCTCGGCGTACTCGTTAAAGCCAAACTTGGGCTCAGACAGGTTGGGGTTGGACATGGAAACCTCCACAAGCGGCACCTGCCCTTCAGTATAGTTTGCATTTCTTCACGATCGCAACCTCAGCCGCTTCTCGCCTTGGGGGCTAGGCTTTGCCTTCCCTGTTACAAAAATTCGGAAATCGCAGCCTTCTTGCCGACTAGGGATCTCCTCTAGTCCTTGATTCACTAGACATCAGCCACTTTGTGGCCTAACCAACCTTCTGCCTTGACGGAGATGGGCTGAGCTAGTAGGCTTGCAAGTACATCCTTTCTGGTAGGCACTTTGCCTAGGCTAAAGTTGGCTCCATCTTTAGCCGGTGTGCCTTATGGGGGCAAGGAGCAACTACCTGCAGCTCGCGGGGAAGTTACGCCTGTGGAGATCCCTCTGGCGGGGTGGTAGGGGTGGACTCTGCCACTAGCCATGGGTCGCTGAAGCAGGAAGAAAGGCTCAACGCCGAGCGAAAGTCTGCTTTTGCCCGGGGCCGTGTAAGTCTTTCAGAGCGGTAATCTGAAGGGCAGGTAATGGAGAAAACCTCTATGGCGATTCAGCGCGGTGCCAAAGTCCGTGTCTTGCGGAAAGAATCCTACTGGTATCGGGATGTGGGGACAGTTGCGGCGGTGGATACCAGCGGCATTCTCTACCCGGTGATCGTCCGCTTTGACAAGGTTAACTACTACAACATCAACACCAACAACTTCCGCGAAGACGAGCTGGAAGTGGTGGAGGAGCCCAAGCCTAAAGCCGCTTCTAAGAAGTAAACCCAAGCCCTCCCGTGCCCGAGCTGCCGGAGGTTGAAACCGTCAGGCGGGATCTGCAGTGCCTGACTCTTGGCCTGCGCATCCTGGCGGCAGAAGTGCTTCTTCCTCGCACCCTGGCCTACCCTGGCAAAGAGGAGTTTGCGCAGGGGCTGTCTGGCGCCTATTTGACCCGGTGGCGGCGTCGGGGCAAGTATCTTCTGGGATCCCTGGATTCCGGAGCGGTTCTCGGCGTGCACCTAGGCATGACGGGGCAGCTGCTCTGGGTTCAGGGATCCGCGCCTTTGCCAGCCCATACCCGGGTTCGACTGCGCCTGGAGCAGGGGTGGGAGCTGCGCTTTGTGGATCCGCGCACCTTTGGCCAGATGTGGTTGGTGCCTGCGGGGGTGGAGCCGGAGGCAGTGATCACAGCTTTGCAGAGGCTGGGGCCAGAGCCGTTTTCGCCCGCCTTTTCAGAAACCTATTTCCAAGCCGCCTTGCGGAAAAGCCGCCGCCCCATCAAAGCCGCCCTGCTGGATCAGTCGCTGCTAGCGGGAGTGGGCAACATCTACGCCGACGAAGCCCTGTTTTTGAGCGGCATCCACCCCTTGACACCTGCCTTGCAGCTTTCCGACGCTGCCAAGAGCCGCCTGCGAGAAGCCTTGATCCGGGTGTTGCAAGCGGGGCTGGAGCAGCGGGGCACCACCCTGCGCGATTACCGGGATCTGCGGGGGCTCAACGGCAACTACCAGGGTCAGGCGTGGGTATATGGTCGAGAAGGGGATCCCTGTCGCCTGTGTGGCACCCCGATTCAGCGGATCAAGCTGGCAAGCCGCTCAGCCTACTTTTGCCCCCACTGCCAGCCGCCTTGAGGGCGGAAACGGTTCTCCGTGAAGAAGATGGCCTGGCCTCGGTCTTGGGGCAGTCTCAGTCTCCTCGCCCTGTGGGGGATGGGGATCCCGGCACCTCCAGCTTTTGCCCAACTGGAGCTTGAGGCCCAACTGGGTCGATCCCAAGTCGTTCTTCCTGGCCGAGATTGCCCCGCCTGCGATCTAACGGGAGCCGTACTGGCGGGAGTGGATTTGCGGGGGGCCAACCTGAAAGAAGCCATCCTCAAGCAGGCCAATCTACAAGCGGCCAACCTCTCCCAGGCCATCCTCAACTTGGCCGACTTGCGCGGCGCCAACCTGAGCAGCGCGGATCAGGGGGGAGCCTTTTTGTGGGAAGCGGATCTCAGCCGAGCCAACCTGCAGCAGGCCAATCTCACAGGGGCCAATCTTCAGGTAGCTAACCTCAGCGAAGCCGATTTGCGCGGGGCTGTTCTTGCCGGCGCCGACCTGACGAGAGCCAACCTGCGCCAGGCCGATCTGCGCGGGGCCGACCTGCGGGGAGCTTTTCTGGAAGAAGCCGATCTGACCGGTGCCCTGTACAATGCTCAGACCCGGCTGGATCCCACCTTCAACCCCAAGACCCGCGGCATGGTCTTTGTAAAATAGCTCCTCTCTAGGCTGGGGGTGAGGGCACTTTATTGGGGATCCCTCTTTTGGGCAGATTAAGTTGTGCCCTCTTCCTGGCCGGGATCCTATGACTTCTCCTGTGCGCGTGCTCATTGCCGACGACCATCCTCTGTTTCGGCTAGGGATGAGGTTTGCCCTGGAAGCCCAGGGGTTTGTGGTGGTAGCCGAGGCCGAGACCGGATCCCAGGCCGTTGAGTACTGCCGCCACCACCCCGTCGACGTGGCCCTTTTGGATGTGCGCATGCCTGGTGGGGACGGGATCGCTGCCTGCCAGCAGATTGTCGAGCTGGGCCTGCCGGTGGTGGTGGTGATGATGACGACTTTTCACGAGCCGGCCCTAATCGAAGCAGCGCGGCGGGCGGGGGCCAAAGGCTACCTCTCCAAAGAAACCGAGCCGGCGGAATTGGCCCGCGTTATCCGCCAGATCTTGGCCAACCCCGACCACGACTGGCTGCCCGCCCCCCAGGAGCTGCCCAGGCTTACCCCCCGCGAGCTATGCGTGCTGCAACTGATGAAGGAGGGCCTAGCCAACAAACAAATTGCTCGCCGCCTTGGCATTAGCGTCGAAACCGTGAAAGAGTACGCCAGCGCTGTCTACCGCAAGTTGGACGCCACCGACCGCGTCACCGCCCTGCTCAAAGCGCAGCAACTGGGGATTTTGTAAAAGCTTGGGAATCCTGAAAAGAGCAGGCTGTCCCTTCCCCCCACCCGTGGGGATGTCTGAGACTCGGGATCCCTTGCATACTGTTGCTATCTTGGCACTCGCATACTCCGGGATACAGCCATGCCTGCTCCTTCCCCGCTGTTGCTCAAACTTGTCCTGCGCTTGCTCAGCTCTCTAAAGATCCCGGCGGATCGGGGCAGGATCCGCGAGCGCGGCTTTGTGCTGCCAGTGGCGATTTTAATCGTGCTGGTGCTGAGCTTGGTAACGGTGGGGTTGCTCACTCGCTCTACCCAGCGCACCATCCAAACCCAGGTGGAGCGGGCAGAGCAGACGGTTAGCCGGCAACTGAATGCTGCCATCGACCGGGCGCGGGCCAAGATCGACTACTTGCTGCGCGATCCCCGCCTGCCCGCAAGCAACCCCACCGATGCCCAATTGGTTGAGGCTTTGATTAACGATGGGGCGGGAGAGCTGATCCCGCGGGATGAGAACGATCCCTACATCCTCCCCGATGAAACCCAGTTCGTAATTACAACCAACATCGAGGTAGAGGATCCCAACAACCCCGGGCAAACCCTGCCCGTGCCGGTGCGGGCGCCGGCCTGGTGGTTTTTGGTGGACACCGACAACAACGGCGTCAACGACTCCGTAACTGCCTACACCATTCTCAACACCCGTCGGGCCGGCGGCAGGGACTTTGAGGACAGCCGGCTAACGGATACGGAGCGGGCGCGGCGCCTGATGATCCGCAGTGGCCCCCTGCAGGGCTCGGCCTTGGCTGGCTGCAACGATAACCCCCTTCAGCAGACGATCAACCCCAACGTGGGAGACTGGTTCCAGGTGGGATCGGCGCTGTACAAGCCTTTCCAGGTCTTCGCGGTCACCTTGCCCATTCAAGGGGCCGACTCCACCACCCGCGCCATCTCGGCTTTGCAATTCCAGCAGGATCGCAAGCGCGATCTGCTCAACAAGTGGGGGGCCTTCAGCCGCGGCGACCTAGAGTTTTTCTTCACTCCCGGCTACAACTGGAACGGCGCCATCTACGCCGGCGGCAGCCTCTTTTTCCGCTATGCCCCCAACAACTTGTTCCGGGCTTTCCTGATCAGCTCGCAGGAATCCTGCTTCTACATGCCTGCAGATAACTCGGAGATTACGGCCTTCGGGGAGCTGGTGGCAGGAGCCATTGGCTACGCCGGCCAGCAGGTGAGCGACTCTCTCAGTTTCGATGCCCACCCTGGCGTGGCGGATGTGCCGCCCAACGAGCCGCCTCCTAAGCTAAACAACCTGAACTTTGACTCGGTGCAAAACGGGGTAGAGCCGGAAAGTGTGGCCCTGGATCCGCTGGAGCTGCACCTTTTTGGCCGCATCCGCCCCCGAGGGAATTACCAGCAAGACGCATCGGGATGGGCGGCTTCTCCCCTCAACGCCAAGAACCCTCGCAGCCCTGGGCGGATCAAGGCCGGTGGTTTTCAGGCTGGTGCCGACCAGACCTGCCCTCCCTACGTGGACGATGTGTATCGGGCCGACAACCGCTTTGGGCCCAAGGCCAGCTACGAACGTCCACCCGTAACGCCCGACCCGCAGAACGGTTGCAACGTGCCCACTTTTGCGGAAAAGTTCAACAACGCCAGGGCAGGTGGCCGGATCCCGGATGATGCCAGAAATGAGCTGGGGGAATCCCTCACTGCAGACGACCCACCCCCAGGCGCCCTTTCCGAGGTGGGCTTGGATGGCTACTGGGAGCGGCGGGCACGCGTGGAGGGCTTGCGGGTAATTGTTGGGCAGCGGCTAGAACTAACCCGCACCGATTCTTTGCCTTTGCCTCTGGTGCCGCCTGGGGATCCCAACGATCCCACCAAGCTGCAGGCCAT
>NZ_JANSHU010000031.1:0-23174 GCF_047461755.1 Synechococcus sp. R65.1
AAGAGAGGCTTTGCGACCTACGATGCCCGTATCTTTTCGTTTCGCGAGAAAGACTGGACGGTGTCGCTGACCACGGTTGAAGGGAGAGAACGCTTTGAGCTAGCCATTGGTAACTACCAGAGGGGAATGCTGGCTGGCTCTAACCCCAAATCGGCCACCCTAGTCCAGCGGAAGGATGGCTCCTACTACATCCAGATTTGCGTAGAGAAAAAACCACCCAAGCAACAAGATACCGACAAGGTGATCGGGGTGGACTTGGGGAGGACAGATATTGCCCATACGTCAGAGGGGGACAACTGGAATGGACAGCAGCTGAACAAAGTCCGCGACCACTACTCCCGGTTGAGGGCGGCACTCCAACGCAAAGCCAGTAAGGGCACACGCAGTTCGCGGCGCAGATGCAGAGAACTGCTGCAACGGCTGTCTGGCAAGGAGAGACGCTTTCAAGCGTGGGTCAATCATCGCATCTCCAAAGCTATTGTCTCTAGGGCAAAAGCCACAAACAGCGCTATTGCTCTGGAAGACCTGACAGGGATCCGGGAAAGGGTCAATCAACAGCCACGCAGCAAAACCGAAAGGCGCAGGGCCAACAGTTGGGCGTTCTACCAACTACGTCAATTTCTGGAATACAAGGCGAGGGTTGCAGGGGTTTCTCTGATTCTTGTTCCGCCTGCCTACACGTCGCAGACCTGCCACCGGTGTTTGCACATCCACCCTGAGCAGGGTAAGTCCTACCGCAGTGGCAAGTCGTTCAAGTGTGGGCACTGTGGATGGGAAGGGGATGCGGATTTGAATGGTGCGAATGTGATTGCGCTCTTGGGGGCTGTCGTAAACCAGCCTAGAGGTTCGGGCCTGTTTTGTTCTCTGGTAGAGCAGAGCAGGCTCAGGGCTACTGAAAGCCCGCTCCGTACCGCTTTAGCGGTCGGAGTCGGGTAGTTTACTACGGAGATTTCTCCAGGGGGTTCGCGATTCTTCGACTGGATCCTTTGTTGATGAGGGGAGACAATAGACGAGAGTAGTAAGACGAGAGTAGTAGCAGGGAAAAGGTTAAAAAAACCTGCCTTGGCACTGTAAAACTCAGCAGGAGCATTGTGTATGAGCGCTTTTGCCCAAGCTCCCAAAAAGTGTGTTTCCGCCGCTTTCAAAGAAGAGCGCAAGCTGCAAGAGTGTATCCAGCGGCTTTTGAACCGTGGCATTCCCAACGATCGCATCTCCATTATTGGCCGCAACTTTCAAACCGAAGCCAAAATTACCGGGTTTATCACCCGCAAAGAGGTGGTTCTGGACGGTCTGACCAATGGGGCCATCTATGGATCCCTGTTCGGATCCCTGCTGGGGCTGCTCACTGGCGTGGGGGTGCTGTTCATTCCCTTTTTGGGGGCAGTGGTGGCCGCTGGGCCTCTGGGAGCCGCTTTGTTGGGGGCAACGGGCGGCGCTTTGTACGGAGCACTGGGAGCGGGCCTGGGATCCGCCCTGATTGCCTTGGGTATGCCGCAGGAGAAAGCCGCCATCTACCAAACCCGGGTACAGGCGGGCGAGTTCTTGTTGGTGGTGCAAGTACCGGAAGAGAAGTCGGGCGAAATTTACTTGCTGCTGCAGAGTGCTGGCGGAGAGGAAGTTTCCATTGCCGACTTGAACTTGCCCGGTGAGCCAGAGGGAGACTTAACCCCAGAGAGCATCTCGCCGGAAATCCGCGCTGACCTCTCGGAAGAAGCGCAGCAAACCTTTGTGGAGGCCTACAACCAAGCCAAACAAGAGAGCAATAACTCCACCTATGCACTCCTCAAAGCTTGGGAAAAGGTCAAGCAAATTTTCACACGAGATGAGAAAGGGATCTTCTCCAAACGCAAGCCCTAGCCCAAAAAGTTTCCGAAGTAGCAAGAGCACAGTAAAGCGCCATCTCGCCGCTCTGCCTGTACGTGTTCTGGGTCTGCTCCAATTTTTTAGCTGCAACCTTATATCCTGAGAATAGCCCGAAAAACTCTAACCTAACCTTGCAGGGGTGAGCCTATGGCTGCGAGTGACTTCAAGGATTACTACAAGATCCTGGGCGTCAGCAGAGATGCCTCTGCCGAGGAAATCAAGCGCGCCTATCGCAAGCTGGCTCGCCAGTATCACCCCGATGTCAACCCTGGGAATAAGGCGGCAGAGGAGCGCTTCAAGGAGATCAACGAAGCCTACGAGGTGCTCTCCGATCCAGACAAGCGGCGGCGCTACGACCAGTTTGGCCAGTACTGGCAGCGAGTAGGCACTGGTGCGGCGGCGGGGCCGGGCATGGAGGGATTTGCCCAGTACGCCACCTTTGAGGACTTCATCAACGAGCTGCTGGGCCGCATGGGATCCCGCCGCGGCGGCTTTCAGGGCTTCACCACCGGGTTTGGGCCGTTCGTCTCGGTGAATCTGCCGGGGCAAGACATAGAAACTACGCTGGGCCTCACCTGGGCAGAAGCTTTCCACGGCACCCAAAAGCGGCTAAGCGTGGACGGCGAAACCCTCACCATCCGCATCCCCCCCGGCGCCAAACCGGGCAGCCGCCTCCGCGTCAAGGGCAAGGGTCAATATAGCCCCTTTGGCGGCCCAAGAGGAGATCTCTACCTCACCCTGGAGCTGCCTCCCCACCCCTTCTTCCGCTTCGAGGGCGACAACCTGGTTTGCGAGCTGCCCATCACCCCTGACGAGGCGGTTTTAGGCGGCACGGCGGAAGTGCCCACCCCCACCGGTCGGGTGCAACTGAAGATCCCTGCCGGCGTGGATAGCGGCCAAACCCTGCGGCTGCGCGGCCAAGGCTGGCGGGATCCCCAAGGCCAGCGGAGCGACCTGCTGGTGCGGCTGAAGGTCGTCACGCCCAAATTCCTTTCCCCAACTGAGCGGGATCTCTACGAAAAACTGCGGCAAAATCGAAGCTGGGATCCCCGCGCCCGGCTGCAGGAGGTGAGTCTATGAGCCTGGCCATTGTGCGGGTGGAGGAGCGGCTCTATACCTTTGAGCAGGCAAGCGAAGTAGCCGGGATCCCTCCTCACCTGCTGGAGTGGTTGCTCGGGCAAGGCCTGGTGGAAACCGAAAGCTGCTACCTCAACCCCCAGCAACTGCGGCGCTTAATCCAGATGACCCGCCTGCATCGCGACTTGGGCCTTAACTGGGTCGGGGCGGCCATGGTTTTGGACATGGCCCAGGAAATTGCCCGCCTCAGGGCGCAGCTACACTACTACCGTGGAGGCTAAGCAGCCCAAGGCTTTAGCCCCCCCGCTGCTTGTCAACTTCAGGAGAACTTCTGTATGGAACAAATCGTCCGACGCAGCCAAGTGGTGGGCCTGCTGGCCATAGATGGCAGCACTGCCACAGCCCTGGGCACTGTCGAGGAAGTCTGGGTCGATGGGCAGGGACGGGTCTGCTACTTCACCAGCCAGCAGGGGTACACCCCCCTGGAGCAGATTTCTCTCATCGGGCCGGACGCGCTGCTGACCTACTCTACCGTTTTTGATACCCCCCTAACCCCCATCAGCTCTCTTTACCGTCGCACAGTGCGCATTGGGAATCGAGAGGTCGGCTGGATTGAGGATTTTCTCTTTGACTGGGAGACTGGAGCGATTGCCGCTTATATTCTGGGTGGCAGCATTGCCGAGCCTTGGGGGGGGCGCGCCGTTCTCCTGCCTGAGGACGTAGAGGCCATCGACGTGGACGCGGTGGTAGTCAAGGAAGATGCTCCCCAGCGACTCCAATCGGAGGCCGAGGGCCTAAAGAACTTTTGGAGCGAAAAGTCTCGCCAAGTCAAGCAGCTCATCCAGCGCATGGGGGATCGCCTCAAAGCCCTAGTCAGCCCGCAGGATCCGCCCGAGGTAGTGCGCGTCAAGGTCAAGCAAGTGCGGGACGAGCTAGCCAAAGGGGGCAAGTTCGACCTTTCCCTGCTGGATGAGGCGGCAGAGTTCCTACAGCAGAAATGGGAAAGCTGGCAGCAGCGCCTTAAACGGGCTGCCCAGCGCATGCAAGCTGCCCTCCAGGCCGCTTGGGAAAAGCTGACCGAATGAAGCTGACAGGAAGCAAGTTTTTCCGCTAGGATTATAAATCGCTGTCAATGCTCGGATCAGGTTTTAAGACCCGCAGGGGCACCTGTACGGCAAGGAAAAGGCATGACCTACGCGATTGTGGAAACCAGTGGCAAGCAGCTTTGGGTAGAGACGGGGCGCTTTTACGACATCGATCACCTGCCTGACACAGAGGAAAACAGCTCTTTGGCCCTCTCCCAGGTCTTGTTGATCAACCACGAGGGACAAGTAACCCTAGGGCGTCCCTATATTCCCGAGGCGGTGGTGAGGGCGCGGGTTTTGCAACACCGCCGAGGCAACAAAATCATCGTCTACAAGATGAGGCCGAAGAAGGGAACCCGCAGGAAAAGAGGCCATCGTCAGCTCTTGACCCGTGTGCTCATTGAGTCCATCGAACTAAACGGGACACCGCTAGCCACAGCCCCAGCAACTTCGCAGCCTGCTCCAGAGCCAGGGATCCCTGCGGCGGAGAACTAGACAGTTTTCAGCGGCAACACAGGTGCATAGGAGGCGCTATGGCTCATAAAAAAGGAACGGGCAGCACCCGCAACGGCCGTGACTCCAATTCCAAGCGGTTGGGTGTGAAGTGCTTTGGCGGCGAGCTGGTTCATCCCGGCTATATCCTGGTCAGGCAACGGGGCACCAAGTTCCACCCAGGGGTGAACGTGCGCATTGGTAGAGATGACACCTTGTTTGCGGTAGCTACAGGCATTGTTACCTTTGAGCGCTACGGCAAACGGCGGCAGAAGGTGAGCGTTTACCCCGTGGCTGCGCAATAGGCAGCGATTTTTCCAAGCAACCTGTCCCCCAGCCTGCTCTTGTGCAAGGGAAGGGATCCCAGTTTGGCCCAGTGCCCAATGTGGAGAGTGCCTGTGAGATTGAGGGGGGTGCGGGTGCATTTGTTTCGTTGGGTGGGGTTGCTGCACCTCATTGCCGGGGTGGCCTATCTTTACTGGCGGATTACCGAGGGGCTGACCGGTCTGGGATCCCTTCTGTTTTGGGGTGCGGAGGCCTATGTCTGGCTGGCAGCAGTGGGGTTTACCCTTAGCCGCTACGCCCAGGTGCCGAGCGAGACCCTTCCCTCTCCCGAGGTTCTGCAGCCGGCGTTTTCTCAGCTGCCGCGGGTGGACGTGCTGGTCATACGTCAGCGGGACTCTCTGGAGGCCACTCGGCAGACGGTGCTCTCAGCCCTACGCTTGGATTACCCCTGGGAGCGGCTATTGGTCCACATTGTGGATCGGGTTGAAGACAGGGAAATGGCCAAGGTGGCGCAGGCCATCCCCTGCGAGTACTGGCCTTGCCCCAGCCCCACGACCGATCCGCTAGCCTACCTGCTGGGATCCGGCCATCTGCAAGGAGAGTACCTGCTGCTACTGCAGCCAGGCCATTTTGTCGAGCCGGACTTTTTGTGGCAGACTCTGCCTCTGTTTTACGACTTTCCAGAGCGGGCCCCCATCGCCAACTCAACCGGCTTTGTCCAGGCCATGCTGCGTACCCTAGGTCGGCCCCAGGCCGTTCACCCCCTGCAGCAACTGCTGGCGGTGGGATCCCAAGGCTACCAGGCAGCGCCGCTATTGGGATCCGGCTGTCTCATTCGGCGGGCGGCCCTGGAGGGGATCCCGCACATCGACATTCGCCGTCCTGTGCAGTTGGGGTGTCAGATGCACTGTCGCGGCTGGCAGTCCTACCTGGCTCGCCAAGCCCAGGTCACCGGCGCTTTGTTACCCTTGCGCAACCGCCGCGTGGCTCTGCTGGCCATTTTTTCGGCCTTGCGGGAAAATCCCTTCTGGGGCAAGCCGACCACCCAGCAGCAGCGCTTTCAGTACCTGTGGCTGGCCCTCTGGGCCGCTGGAGGGGCGGCGGAGCTAGCCTATTTGGCGGTGCCGATCCTCTTCCTCTGGACGGGCTGGATGCCAGTGCCGGCCTTTGACAGGGTTTTTTTTGCCTGGTTTCTGCCCTATGCCCTGCTGGGGCGGCTCAGCTGGCTGTTGGCCTTTCCTCCCTCTCGGTGGGGGGCTGCGTGGCAGTCAGAACGCCAGACAGGTAGCCAGTTTTTCCAGTCCATCCAGGCGTTGGTGCAGGCAATGCGGGGGGTGCCTCCCTATCCCGAGCAGCCATCCCAACTCTCTCTTGGCCCGCAGGCCTTGGCCATTGCGTTGACCCTAGCAGCAATGGGGGTAGGATCCCTGCGCTTTGCTGGCAACTGGGATCCAACCTGGCTAGAGCTGCTGTTTGGCCTGGTCTGGGCCTTCTACAACCTGATGATCCTGACGGTGCGCCCGGACGACCACGATTTTGCCGGCTTTGCCTTGGGTAGCCGCAACCCGGCGCCAGAAGAGATCTCAGATGCACTCCCCAACTCCTAAAGTGGAAGCTCTTAGCTGGCTGGAGGCAGGCAGAGGCCAAAAGCTATGCTGGAACTGGAGAAGCAATAGCGCTATCGATAGGGCGAAGTGCCAGAGACTGCCTCCATGGACGGATGGAGAGCAGAGGTCTCCACCTAAGCCCTCCGTGGGTTCGGCAAAGCTTGAGCGTGCTCTTCTAAAAGACAACCGAAGACAACGCACCTGTGGAGTCAAAGAGACCTCCCCTTCGACTATTCCCCCTAGGCACAGATCCCCGCTGGCAGGGCTGTGCCTACTGGCTGGAGATGGGATCCTACCGTTTGCTTCTCGATTGTGGCTTGCCTGCTCCCGCTCTCCTCAAAGCCTTGCCAGGGATCCCCGATGCTGTTATCTGCAGCCACGCCCACTTTGACCATGTGCAGGGGCTACCTGGCTTTTATCGCCGCTACCCACAGGTGCCCATTTACGCCACCCCGGTGACGGCTCATTTGGCCAGCGGCCTCTGGGAGTGCGGCATCTGGCCAGACTACGACCGGGAGATTCGCTTTCCTCCTTTTCGGGCGCTACCTTTTGGCCAGGCGCGGGAGATCTTGCCTCACTTGATGCTCACCTTCTTTACCGCCGGGCACCTGCCGGGGGCAGCGGCAACCCTGTTGCAAAATACCCAGACTACTCCAGCTCAAACCTGCCTGTACACTGGCGACTGCTCCCTGGCCTCAACTCGCTTTGCCCCTGGCTTGGATCTGAGCGCCTTGCGCCATTGGCAGCCGGATGTGCTGCTCATCGAGGCCTCCCTGGGCTCTACTCGCCATCCACCCCGTCGCCATCTGGAAAACCGCCTGGTGGAGCGCCTGCTTGGCGCCTTGGCGGCAGGCCAGACGGTGCTGTTCCCGCTGCCAGTGCTGGGGTTGGGCCAGGAGTTGATTTTCCTCCTCAAAGCTCACCACCGCTTTACCCAAGCTTCCCAGGAGCTGACGGTGTGGGTGGCGCCAGGCCTAGCTGCAGGCTGCGATCTCTACGAACGCTTGCTCCCCTACCTGCCGGAGCCCGTGCGCAATTTTGCCACCTATCAGCCCTTGTTCTGGGAAGACCGCCTGCAGCCGCGGGTGCAGCCCCTTACGGCGGTGGATCCCTTGCCCCAGGGCCTGTTGCTGTGCGACGCCGATGCCGATCCGGAGGCCTGGGAGCCCATCTGGTTACGCCTGTTGGCCCAACCGCAGCGCTCCTGCCTGCTGCTGCGGCTGCCGGAAGTGGAGCTGGCTACGCCGTTTGAGCAGTGGCCAGCGCCGCTGCGCTCCCGCGTTGGGGTGGAGTGGTTGGCCTGGCACAGCCACAACGATGTTGGGCATCTTGCCCAGATCGTCCACACCTTTCGCCCCCAACATGTGGTTTTGGTGCACGCCAGCCCCCAGCAAGCGCAGGAGCTGGCGGATCTGCCCGAGCTGTGCAACCGTTACCATGTCCACTGCCCCCAGCCTGGCCATTGGCTGGAGCTGGTCGACAGCCGTCTGCAAACCTTGGTCAAGCCGTCCGAGTTCCTCAGGGATCCCGGCGTGCGCTACGAGGGGGAGGTGGAGGAGATCTGGCAGGAACAGGGCTCGCCTCGCTCCTTGGCCGGGGTTCAGGTGCGCCTACCCCCCCAGATTACCGAGGATCCTCGCTGGGCCGCCTGGGCTGAGACCGGCTTGGTGGAGGCTCGCTGGCAGGGATCCGAACTGGTGCTGCGCGGCCTTTCGCCGCGAGAGCTGATCCGGCCGGCGGAGGTTGCCCCCTCCTCTGGCCTTGTGCTGCGCCCCAAACCCGCCCCTGTCTTTGCTGCCGGGGGCATGAGGTGCCAGAGCTGCCGCTTTGCCCGCCAGAGCTTGTCCGCCCACACCCAAGTTCTTCGCTGCGATCAAGAGCGCTCCCCCCTCTACCGCCTCCAGGTAGATCCCCAGGGGAGCTGCCCCTATCACCAACCGCGGGAGATCTGCTCTTCCGGCTAGTGCCCAGGGCAGTCGCCGCCCAAAAGCCGGCTAGAATGGGGCCAGTTGCGGTGTCAACCATGCTCGAGCAACAACCCTGGGCAGATCGTCGCCAGGGGGCGGTTGGATCCCTGGAGCGTCCCGCCGAGACCCTGGCCCCAACCCGCCTGCCCTTGGTGCAAATGGTGGGGGTTAACAAAGTCTACCCGCTGCTAGAGGGCAGTTTCCAGGCTCTCTACGACATCAACCTGACAATCTGGCCGGGAGAGTATTGCGCCATCATGGGACCCTCGGGCTCCGGCAAGTCCACCCTGATGAACCTCATGGGCTGCCTGGATCGGCCTAGCTCGGGGCGCTACTGGCTAGACGGCGTGGAAGTCTCTGCCCTGCCGGATGGGGAGCTGGCCCGGATTCGCAACCAAAAAATTGGCTTTGTCTTCCAGCAGTTTCACCTCCTGCCCGTCTTAACCGCCCTGGAGAACGTGATGCTGCCCCTGGCCTATGCCGGGATCCCCGAGTCAGAACAGCGCCGGCGAGCTAAACAGGCTCTAGAACAAGTGGGCTTGGGAAGTAAACTCCACCAGCGCCCAGCCCAGCTCTCTGGCGGCCAGCAGCAGAGGGTGGCGATTGCCCGCGCCATTGTTAACCGGCCACAACTGCTTTTGGCCGATGAGCCGACTGGCGCCCTGGACAGGCGCACCGCCCAGGAAGTGCTCAGCCTTTTTGCCGAGCTCCACAGCCAGGGCATTACTCTCGTCGTAGTTACCCATGACCTAGAGGTGGCGCGGGCCGCCCAGCGCCTCATCCACGTTGCCGATGGACATTTGCTGCCCTAGACCTGGACCTGCCTGAACAATTGGGCTCTTGAGGACTGGCCGGCTTCCTCCTCTCTAGGACTAGCTAGCTTGCGCTAGTCTAAACACAATCCCCTGAGCCTCTAGCAAACTTATGGGACTCATTGAAGATATCAGCCGGTTTTTGGAAACCCGCCTAGAGGAATTCCTCAGAGCCCATCCGGAGATTGAGCTGCAGCTCCTTGCCGAGGAATTGCGCCAGCAAGAAGAAGAAACTCGGCAGCTGCTCCAGGAAAGCCTTGCCCAGCGGCAAGCTCTCCAGCGCAGCATTCTCCAGTTGGCAGAGGAAATCAAGACCTGGCACTTTCGCATCGAAAAGGCCGAACGGGCCAACCGCCCCGATCTGGCTGAGGGAGCGCGCCGACGGGAAGCCGAGCTTTTGGAGCAAGGGAGCCGGTTATTCAACCAAGGGAAGGCTCTGGAGGAGAGAATCCGGCAACTGGAAGCTCTGCTGCCGCAAATTGCCCAGCGCCGCCAAGAGGTGCGCACCAAGCTGCAAGAAGTCAAAGCCGCCCAAACCCAGAAGACCAGCGAGCCGGATCGGAAGTTCAACCCCTGGGGCAGTCTGTTTGAGGATAAGTTGGAGGAGGAATTTCGGCGGCTGGAGATGCAGCTCGAAGTGGAAAAAGAATTGGACACCATAAGGAAGAAGGTGCAGGAACAGCGGCGGCAATAACGGCTTCCTCGTGAAAAACTCTTTCTTATAGCCCCGGTGATGCTGTCTTTGAAACAAGTTCCTTCCCCCAAGAGCGGCCCAAGAGTGGTACGCTATTGCGCATGAAAGAGTTCTATCTAAATCACCCCACATTTGGTCTGCTCTACGGCCTGTGTCAGGTTAACGAAGGGGAGGCCATCTTCACCACCCTTTATGCCCAAAGGCTGTTTTTTCGGGTCTACTTCAAGCCCCCCGCTGACGACGACCCCTCTGCTGTGGAAGAATTGGTCTTTGACCCGATTAGCCGCAACGAAGCCCGCCAAGTTCTCGAAGAACAGATGCGCTTGCTGCGCCGCGCCAACCGCAAAGACGAGCTGGAACATCTGCAGTTGGTTTACAAACGCACCTTTTCCTAAGCCGCTCTAGAATTGCGACAGAAAGCGCAGGTCGCTGCTGTAGAACAGCCGGATATCCTGAACGCCGTGCAGGAGCATGGCCACCCGCTCGACACCGATCCCTGCCGCAAAGCCGGTGTAGCGCTCTGGGTCATAGCCAACTGCCTGAAACACATTGGGATCCACCATGCCGCAGCCGAAAATCTCCAGCCACTTGGAGCCAAAGCGTACGTCCATTTCAGCCGAGGGCTCCGTGAAGGGAAAGTAGCTAGGCCGAAAGCGGGTTTCCTGCTGGCCTAACAGGCGAGTCACGAACTCCTTGAGGGTGCCCTTGAGGTCAGTGAAGGTAAGGTTTTCCCCTACTGCCAAGATTTCCACCTGGTGAAACACGGCCGAGTGGGTGGCATCGACCTTGTCGCGGCGCATCACCCGTCCCGCGTGGACAATGCGCAGAGGCGGCTGGTGTTGCTCCATGTAGCGCACCTGCACCGAAGAAGTTTGGGTGCGCATCAGATAACCCTTTTCTAGATAGAGGGTATCCTGCATGTCCCGCGCCGGGTGGTCGGCAGGGGTGTTGAGGGCTTCGAAGTTGTAGTACTCCGTCTCGATCTCCGGGCCATGGACTACCGTATAGCCCATTCCCACAAAGATGTCGAGCATGCGGTCAATGGTGGCCTGCAGCGGGTGAACCCGGCCCAGCGGCCGGCGCGGCCCCGGCATAGTGACATCCAAACGCTCTGCTTCTAGGCGGGCTTGGAGCTTGGCTTCGGCTAGGGCTCGTTTGCGCTCCTCCAGGCTGGATTGCAGGGCCTCTTTGAAGCTGTTGGCCAAAGCTCCGATAGCTGGCCTTGCTTCCGGCGGCAGCTTCCCCATTCCCCCCAAGATCTTGGAGAGCTTTCCCTTCTTGCCCAGGTAGTCGATGCGGATTTGCTCCAGGGCGTCTAGCTCGGCAGCCTGGGCCACTTGGGCAAGTGCTTCTTCCTGAAGGGTGAGCAGCTGTTGGCGCAGGATGTCCTGTTCCTCTTGCATGGAGTCGGTTATTCCCCCACTTGTGGTAGCCCAGCCAAGCAGCTAGGAAGGAGGATCCCTGCTGTGGGCTAGGTCACTTCTTCAACCGTATCATTTTTGCCTGCAGCGCCTCCTACTGCAGCAGCTCCCTCTGCCAATCGACAACTTTGCGAAAGCGAAAAGGGCCTGCCAATGCCCCCCACACCTGGCGGTGGGTAACTGGATCCATGCCTCGGTCGTGGCTGCAGAACTCGCTTTCGCTCAACTGCAGCGTGGTCTGCAAATAGGTGGTTTGGCCGTTGCGCACTACCCAACAGCGACACCCCGGCTCTGTGGTGCCGACAAAGTGGGATCCCTGCCTCTTCACATGCACATCACACCCCGGCAGGTAGGCCAGATCCGCAGGGCTCAATTGGCTGAGCTGCCCGGCTCTTTCGCGGGCACAGCCCCGCCACCGCTGGGGCTCCAGAGGACGGTAGTTGCGAATCACGATCCCGTCCCCTACTTGGGTAAGCTCCACCACCGCCTGACGATAGGGCTCCTCCAGATGGCCGCTGTAGGCCTGCTCCACATAAAAGCCGATCCCTGCCAACACACCGGCTGGCAAGGGGCGATAAGCCACCCGGATGGAGGCAAAAAAAGGCGGGTTCTCCCAGGCTTGCTCTTGGTTGCTGAAGTCTCCCGCTAGCCACCGCGCCATTTGCAGCAGCTCGGGAGAGAAGGTGGGCTGCAACTGGATCGCCATAGCCTCAAAGCCAGAGTAGGGGCCACTACATGGCTAAGTCTGGGGTTTTCCGGGCCGCGTTTTCCCGGTGAAAGCCTGCTCAGATTTTCTCTCAGCTTTGCCTTGCCTAGGAGACTGACACAAGTGTTAAATTATGTGTACTTTATGAGAAAGTTTACCTGGATACAGAAGTTGGCTGCAAAGCCATGAGCAAGGCTGTCGTCGTTCTTGATATTGTAAACTCATGTAAAGTAGCATTGTTTTTTGTAAAAACCAAGGCCCCAAAGGATTTGGACAAAAAGGCCAGAGTTGCCTACTAGGAGCAGATCTGGGGTTGTTTGCATCTAGTAAAGGCCCTTTACATTTTTTGATTCAATCCCTCCCCGACCTCGCGGTAGAAGTAAGAACTGGAAGCAAGGCAAGCTGGCTTTTCCTCACTTACCCAGTGCAGGGTGTCAGCAGCAAAAAATCCTTGTTTCACCCCGATTCCCCACAGTCTGCCAGCAAGTGGCTTCATTCTTGAAGCTGGCTAGGCAAGGTGAGGTGGGGGGGATCCCTGGCGGTGGTTCTGTTGGGGCAAAGATTTGCGCTAACAGGGCTCTTCGGTAGGGAAGCTGCAAAAGACTGCTGGGTTCGTAGAGCGCTTTTGCCCTCTAGTAGAGATTTAACCTCTTTTGCTTTCGCTAGGAGATTGAGAACCATGAACGACGTATTTAGCAAAGTTGTTGCCCAAGCTGATGCCAAAGGCGCTTTCCTGGGAGAAAACGAGTTTGCGGCACTGCAGCAGGTGATTGCTGACGGAAACAAGCGTTTGGACGCAGTGAACCGCATCACCAGCAACGCCTCCAAAATCGTGACCGATGCTGTCCGCGAATTGTTTGCTGAGGAGCCTAATTTGAATGCTCCTGGCGGCCCTGCCTATCCAAGCCGCAACGTGGCTGCCTGCTTGCGGGATATGGACATCATCCTCCGCTACATTACCTACGCCGTGGCGGCTGGAGACCCGAGCGTCCTGGATGAGCGCTGCCTGAATGGCTTGCGGGAAACCTACCAAGCTCTTGGCACCCCTGGCAGCTCTGTGGCCAATGGCATCCAGAAGATGAAAAAGGCGGCAGTGGCAGTGGTCAATGATCCCAATGGCATTACGCGCGGTGACTGCAGTGCCTTGATTGCCGAAATCGAGTCCTACTTCGATCGCGCCGCTGCTGCAGTGGTCTAGTATTCCGCAGCTATTTGCAAGCTAAGCTTTGAATCCTTTGTATTGTTGCCTTGACTGGAGCTGAGGTAAAGGAGCGTTTTGAGTCATGCAAACCCCAATTGTTGATGCCATTGCCACTGCCGATAGCCAAGGACGCTATCTCAGTAACAGCGAATTGCAAGCCATCAGCGGCCGTTTTCAGCGGGCAGCCGCCAGCATGGAAGCAGCTCGCGTCCTGAGCAGCCGTGCCGAGGAGCTGGTGCGCGGTGCCACTGAGGCTGTTTATGCCAAGTTCCCCTACACCACTCAGCCAGGGGGACAATGCTACACCCAGGCGGGTAAAGACAAGTGTGCCCGCGACGTGCGCCACTATCTGCGCTATATCACCTACTGCTTGGTTACCGGTGGCACTGGCCCCCTGGACGAATGTATGCTGGCCGGGATCCGAGAGATCAATGCTGCTTTTGAACTCTCTCCCAGTTGGTACATTGAAGCCCTACGCTACATCAAGGCCAACCATGGCCTGACCGGGCAAGCAGCCACTGAAGCCAACGCCTATATTGACTACGCCATCAACGCGCTCAGCTAGTTCTTAACCCCAAAGCTGGGTTCAAGGCAGTAGGGATCCCCGGGGTGAAGGGGATCCCTCTCCGTAGGCTGCAGTGGCCGTGGCTCTGCAGGGAGGAGATCTTGAGGGGGTAAATCTTTCAGTTTCAAAGTTGGTCTAGCTGGTTTGTTGGATTTGAGGAGTTAGCATGAGCGGAATTACAGCGGCAAGCCGGATGGGGATCCGGGGCATCACAGAGACAACTCCTTTAGAGTTGCGCCCCAATGCCAGCCAGGAGCAGCTCAACGCCATCCTGCGGGCTATCTATCGCCAGGTTTTGGGCAACGATCACTTATTTGCCTCCGACAGGAAGGAGCTGGCCAGTGCGGAATCGTTGCTGCGCCAGGGCAGCTTGACGGTGCGAGAATTTGTGCGTTTGCTTGCCAAGTCGGAAGCCTACAAGCGGCGGTTTCTCTACCCCAACTCGCAAACCCGCGCCATCGAGCTTAACTTTAAGCATCTCTTGGGGCGAGCTCCCACCAGTCCAAAAGACATTGCCCGCCACCTAGATATCTATCACTCGGGAGGCCACAGCGCGGAGATTGACTCCTACATTGACAGCCCAGAATACCTAGAAGCGTTCGGCGATAACATTGTTCCTCATCCACGCGGCTTTGAATACCGCAAGGCCCACACCACCCGCGACTTTACCAACCTCTTTGCTCTTTACGGAGGCTATGCCAACAACGACCGCTCCCAGGGGCGGAGGCCGCGCCTGATGATTCCCCTGGCCACTGGGTTTACCCCAGCTATTCGCCGCATTGGGGTACGAGGACTGCTGCCACCCAGCCCCATTTCCAAGCACTTGGGGCCGCCCACGGGTCAGTCTGACCGCATGTTTTGCATTGAGGTAACGCGGCTGCTCAACCCACCCTCGGCCCTAGCGACTTCTAGCCGCGTGCGCAAATCCAACCAGCAGATCTTCGTTTCTGCCGATCAACTCTCGGCAACAATGCAGCGACTTCTCAAAGCGGGCGCCAAGATTGTCAGCGTCCGCAGCGCCTAGCTGTTGGAGTTTTGGCCTGTGGACTCCTTGAGCCCAGTAGCTCCTCCAGACTCCTATCCGTCGGCGGATCTCACCCCGGCTGGGCAAATTGCCAAGCTGCGATACGGGGATCCGGGAGAACGCTACTACGCGGCTTGGTGGCTGGGGCGCATGCGAGTGAGAGAGGGGATCCCGGCCCTCATCGAGGCGCTGGCCGATGAGACTGATCGCACGGCTCAGGGGGGATATCCGCTGCGGCGCAATGCCGCCCGCGCCCTGGGCAAGCTGGGATCCCCTGCGGCGATCCCGGCTCTAAAAGAGGCTTTGCGCTGCTCCGACGGCCAAGTGGTGGCGGCAGCAGCCCAGGCGCTGGTCGAGATTGCCCTGGCCAACTTCCTCGACCGGGATCCCGCCCAGCTTGAAGACCTGGGAGAGGCATTGCTGCAGGGGCTGCGCCGCGCGGAGCAGGGTCTCCAGACGGAAGCCCTTGCTGCCTTAGAGGCCCTCATCGAGGCGCTTGGACAACTGCAGGTGTCTTCTGCCCTGGAGCCGATTCGCCTCTACCGAGATCACCCCTCCCTTCGTTTGCAATGTGCGGCAGGGCAGGCCTGTTACCGCTTGACAGGAGATCCCACTTTTCTTGAGCCTCTGCTGTCGCTGCTGGCTCATCCCAACGTTCATCTGCGGCGGGCTGCCCTCTTGGATCTAGGGGCCAGCGGCTATTTGCCGGCAGCTCCGGCCATTGCGGCAGCAGCAGTAGAGGCTAACCTCAAGCTGCTTGCCCTCAAGCAGTTGGTGGAGGTGAGCCTCAGACGTGGAAAGGAAGACGGAACTAACTTGCACCAGGTGCTACGGCTAATCGACGAGCTGCTTTAAAGTTGACATCCAAAGGCTTATTTTGTTAAAGCTGATACAGAATGAAGTTGGGTTTTACCCTCTGGGCCACGCCAGGGAAGCTGAAGCTGTTGTCCTACAGCTCCCGAGAAGCGGGCTACGGAAGTTGCTTTCCCCGTCAGATGGCCGCCGTCTACTTGGAGGACTCTTCATATGCAACTGACCTATCGCGGCATTGCCTACGTCTTTGTCCCTTCTGCCCCCGCGAGCTGCCAGCGGCAGGCGGTGCGAGTGCGGTACCGGGGCTTAGCGTGGGACTGGCCAGCTCAATCGGCATCTGTGGCGCTGCCACAGTCTTTTGCCCTGACGTATCGAGGCCTTGTCCTCAACCCAGTGGCGAAGACAGCGAGCAGGGCGCCGGCAGCTATCTCCCCGCATATGGAGACCCATCGGCAGAATCTGCTGCGCCGGCTGCAGGAGCGCATTCGTTCTGCCCAGCTCCGCGGGGATGAGCATCTGTTGCAGCAACTGGAGCAGGAGCGACAACTCCTGGCCTGAGCTCTTCCTCGACCTCCCTCCATAGGTCAGGAGAATGCGGGATAATGGTGCTGCCCTATGCCGAACGAGGGGGGTAGCGGCTGTGAGCTTGCGGGTGGATTTCGAGAAGGAAGGGACGGCAGCATCTCGCCAGTTGCCCCCTGCCAAGGCGGCGGTGGGGAGCTAGGGCATGAAGGAAGGGATCCCAGGGGGCTCTTCCTCCCACCGTTCCTTGCTCTCAGTAGCGGGGCTAGTGGCTGGTGCTACCCTGCTCAGCAAGGGCATGGGGTTTGTCCGGCAGGCCCTGATTGCGGCAATCTACGGCTCGGGGCTGGAGTACAGCGCCTTTGGGGTGGCCTATGTCCTGCCCGGTTTCTTGTTGATCCTGCTGGGCGGGATCAACGGTCCTTTTCACAGTGCCATCGTCAGCATTCTTAAAAAGCAGCAGCTCTCAGAAGAAGCAGCAGCCCGCTGGCTGGAGTCAATCTCCACCTTGGTGGGCTGTCTTCTCTTAACCGTGACCTTGGGCCTATGGTGGGGAGCCGACTGGGTAGTGCGCCTGACGGCGCCGGGATCCAGCCCTGCAGTTCATGCCCTTGCTGCCCAGCAACTGCGGATCATGGCGCCGCTGGCCTTGCTCTCGGGGTGGATTGGCATTGGCTTTGGGGCACTCAATGCGGCCGAGCACTACCTCTTGCCTGCCCTCAGCCCCCTGATCTCCAGCCTGGCAGTCATCGGGATCCTGCTTAGCTTGGGGTGGACAGGGATCCCAACCTTGCTGGCCTGGGGCGTACTTGTCGGGGCCATTGCCCAGTGGTTGGCTCAGGTACCGTTGCAGCAGCGGCTGGGGCTGGGGCGGCTGCGGCTGCGCTTTGAGTGGGGGTCCCCGCAGGTGCGAGCCGTGGGCCTGCTTATGCTGCCAGCGGTCATCTCCTCTGGCATGATCCACATCAATGTCTACGTGGATCTCTTTTTTGCCTCCTTTGTGCCCGGGGATCGCACCATCGGCAACTTGGGCTACGCCCAGCTTTTGGTGCAAACCCCCCTGGGGATCCTTTCCAACATGGTGCTGGTGCCTTTGATGCCCCTCTATGCCCAACTAGCAGGAGAGAGAGACCGCTGGCCCGAGCTGTGCCGGCGCATCCGGCAAGGGTTGATGGTGACCGCCATCCTCACCCTGCCCCTTGCCATGCTGTTGGTGGCCTTGGCCGAACCCATTGTCCAGGTGGCCTACCAACGGGGTCGCTTTACGGCGGAGGCAACCCAGGAGGTGGCGGCTCTGCTGATGGCCTATGGCCTGGGGATGAGCTTTTACCTGCTGCGGGATGTGCTGGTGCGCATCTTTTACGCTCTGGAGGACGGAACCACGCCCCTGCGCATCAGTGGCCTAGCCATTGGCCTCAACGCCCTTCTGGACTTCCTATTTCTACAGGTCTTTGGGGCACCAGGCATTGCCCTGGCCACAGCAGGGGTTAACCTAGTAGCCCTGATTGGACTGGGGATCTGCCTTCACCAGCGCCTGCCAGGGATCCCCTGGCAAGAGATGGGACAAGCCCTACTGCCCCTGCTGGGGATCACCGTCCTAGCTGGTGGGCTTAGCCACTGGCTGTGGATGCAGCTACGCGCCTACGAGATCTTGGGGTCTCCCCTGCTCACCGCCCTTGTCTGGGCTGGGCTGGCCGGTGGCCTGGGCCTAAGCCTAGTGGTAGCTGGAGCTCTGTATCTGCAGATCCCGGAGGTGGAGGGGCTGGCCCTCCAGATCTGGAGGCGGCTTGCTCGCCCCTAATTGATGGCCTCCAGGTAATCCCGCACCCGGTTGCGCCGCTTAGGCTGCCGCAGCTTCTGCAAGGCTTTGGCCTCGATTTGCCGCACCCGCTCCCGCGATAGATCCAAAGCGCGGCCAATTTCCGCTAGGGAGTAGGTGCGACCATCCCCCAGCCCAAAGCGCATGCGAATCACATCCCGCTCGCGGCTGGTGAGATCCTCCAACAGCTGCTGCAGATCGCGCTGGAGGGCCTCGCGCATCATCATCTCCTCGGGAGAGATGTCATCGGTCTCTAGCAGATCCCCTAGCTCGGTGTCCTTGTCTTTGCCCACCTTGGTTTCTAGAGAAACCGAGCGCGGCACCCGCACCAGCAGCTCCCTGACCTGGGGCACGGTCATCTCCAGCTCGGAAGCAATGTCCTCAATGGTGGGGGTACGGCCTTTTTCCTGGGAAAGCTTGCGCTGGGCCTTTTTGATCTTGTTTAGCTTCTCGGTTATGTGGACAGGCAAGCGGATGGTGCGGCTTTGGGTGGCGATAGCCCGGGTGATCCCCTGCCGGATCCACCAGTAGGCGTAGGTGCTGAAGCGGTAACCCTTTTTGGGGTCAAACTTCTCCACTGCTCGCTCCAGGCCCAGCGTGCCCTCCTGGATCAAATCCAGCAGCTCCAGGCCGCGGTTTTGGTATTTTTTCGCCACCGACACCACCAGGCGCAGGTTGGCCTTGATCATCTGTTCCTTGGCCCGCTTGCCGATGCGCTGGATCTGTTGCAGCTTTTCAGGCGTAAGGTTGGCCCACTCAGGGAACTGGTTGGCCCTAGCCACCCATTCTGCCAGAGTAGGCTCCCGCCCCAGCTCTTTCTGCAAACGCAGGCGCACATCCAAGAGCTTCATGTAGTCTTGGACTTTTTGGGCCAGCGCCACCTCCTCGTCTCGTCCCAAGAGGGGAACACGTCCAATCTCCTGGAGGTAAAGGCGCACCAGGTCAGTGGAGGGTCGAGCTGGCCCCTCTTCGGCGTACTCGCTTTCGGCAAACTCCGCCTCTTCCTCCTCCGTCAGGTCGAGGAGGTCGGTTGGGGTTTCAAACAAAGTGTCGTTGGCTTCAGGTTCGTAGATAGACATGTAAGTGCTACTGAGTGAAATAGCAACAGAGACAGTCAAGCAGCTGGACTAACATTGAAGAGGGGGCTAAGTTGAGGGTTCCCCAGGGATGGTGGCTGTACGCTGTCATCATCCCCCCGGAGACAACACTCTCCTCTGGCTAAGTCCAACCCTGGAATCCTGCCCTCGGTAGGGAACGGCTGAGATAGCCACGAAGGAAGCCACCTGCTGGCGAAGTGTAAGCCCCTTATCATAACTTAATTATAGTTGCCTCTCTCAGCTTAGCTGCATGAGATTGGGCGCAGATTTCTCCCCCCTGAGCCGTCGTCACGGTTGCTGGAAAGCGCAGGGTTTTTGCTGCTGCGCCATTGCTCCTGCGTCGAGGTAGGATCTACCAAGCGTGGCTACTGCCGGAGGCAACCAACCTCTCTGCAGAACTTAAACTAGGAGGTAGAGGGTCAACTTCCACGAGCTATTTTTCTGCCCCTTTCCTGCTACGGTGGAGAGGCTACAGGTCAAGCCGCCCGACCAGATGGGGCTCGTTCCTGTCATCCCTATGAACTGGGTAGCTACATCACTCCCCCTCTCCCTGAAGGGAGAGGCCATTTCTACCCTAGCGCTGACGCTGCTTCTGGGGATCGGCCTATTCTTTTTTCTGCGAGCCTCAGGTAGAGATCGCAGCGAAACCCGCTTCTATTCTAGCAGCCGCAGCCTGGAGGAAATGGGATCCCTTCTCCGAAAGCACCTGGAAGGGCGGGCCTATCGCTTGCAGTTTGCCGATGCCGAGGGGATCGCCACCTTTGTCGGTCAGGCCCGGCCCAGCGTTGGGTTGGCTGTTTTTTTGACAGGGCTAGCAGGAGTGGGTCTGGCCTGTCTGGCTCTGGTGCTGTCCCTGCTGGAGCCGGCGTGGGGAGCCTGGCCCTGGACGCTGGTGCTGGCCGCTCCCTGGGCAGGCTGGTACTACTGGCGGCGCAACTACCGGCTGGAGCGGCTTCGCCTGAAGCTGCAAGAGGCTGACCCACCCCCTGGATCCCTGCTGTGGGTGGAGGGGCAGCGGGATGAGCTGGAGGTGCTGGCCGCCAGCTTGGGGCTGCAAGAGCGGGAGCCGGAGCGAGGGTAGAGCCCTAAGGCTCCTCGGAAAAGAGGGAGGCCGGGATCAGAGACAGTTGCTCCGCCGGGGCGGGGTTGCGGATCTCGAGGGGCTCAGGGTGTTGTTCAGGCTGTTTTTTCTTGGGGGAAAGGCGGCTTTTCCCTTGGTTGCGCAGGCCCAGGCCAATGCGGCTGTGTTGTTCCACTAGGGCCAGCACCTGCTTGGCCCGCTCGATCACCGGCTGGGGCAGGCCGGCCATGCGCCCTACCTCGATGCCGTAGGAGCGGTCGGCCCCCCCGGGCTGCACCTGGTGCAGGAAGATGATGCGATCCGGCAGCTCTTTCACCACCACCTGGAAGTTGGCCACGTTGGGCAGCAGGGTCTCCAGTTGGTTGAGCTCGTGGTAGTGGGTGGCAAAGATCGTGCGGGCGCGCACCTGGGTGGCGAGGTACTCAGCCACCGCCCAGGCAATGGAGAGGCCGTCGAAGGTGGCGGTGCCGCGGCCAATCTCGTCCAAAAGCACCAGGGAGCACTCGCTGGCGTGGTTGAGGATGTTGGCCGTCTCGTTCATCTCCACCATGAAGGTGGACTGTCCCGTGGCCAGGTCATCGACAGCACCGATGCGGGTAAACACGCGGTCACACAAGCCCAGCTCCGCCCGCCTTGCCGGCACAAAGCTGCCCATCTGGGCCAGGATCTGGATGAGCCCGATCTGCCGCAAATAGGTGGATTTGCCCGACATGTTGGGTCCAGTGAGGACAATCAGATCCGGGCCGTGGGGGGATCCCAGACGCACCGAGTTGGGGACAAATAGGCCCTGGGGCAAAGACTTCTCCACCACCGGATGGCGCCCTTCCTCGATGACTAGGCGGCGGTCGGTCGTGATGACGGGACGAGTGTAACCCTGCTGCACAGCCACTTCCGCCAAGCCAAACAGGGCATCGACGGCGGCCAGGGTCTGGGCCACCTGGCGGATGGCGGCAGCTTGGGATCCTGCCTCTTGGCGCAGCTGCACAAACAGCTCGTATTCCCGCTGGTTGATCTCAGTCTGAGCGGTGAGGACGCGGGCTTCTTTTTCTTTGAGCTCAGGGGTGATGAAGCGCTCTTCGTTAGTCAGGGTCTGCTTGCGGATGTAGTCTTTTGGCACCTGCTGGGCCTTGGCGCGGCTGATGCTGATGTAGTAGCCGAAAGCCTTGTTGAAGCCAACTTTGAGGGTGGGGATCCCAGTGCGCTCGCGCTCGGTTTTCTCCAACTGGGCAATCCACTGGCGGTCTTGCTCCACCTGCTGCCGCAGCCTGTCCAGCTCCGGATCGACGCCGGGCCGGATTAGCCCCCCTTCGGTGAGCACAGGGGGAGGGGAGGGCAGGAGGGTGTGCTCGATGCGGCGGCCCAGGTCAACCAGGGCGGGATCCACCTGCTGCAAGCTCTGCAGGAGAGGGGTCTTGGCTTCGGCCACCAGCTCCGCCAGTTGGGGCAGTTTGCCCAAGGAGGAGCCCAGGGCCACCAGCTCGCGCGGGTTGGCGGTGCCGGAGGCGACGCGGTTGGCCAAGCGCTCCAGGTCATAGAGAGAGTCCAGCAGGGATCCCAGGCGGGTGCGCAGGGAGGGGTTTTCCAACAGCTCCTGGATGGTGTCCTGGCGGAGGCGGATTTGCTCAAGATCCCGCAAAGGCTGCAGCAGCCAACGGCGCAGGGTGCGTCCTCCCATGGCAGTGCGGCTGTGATCCAGCACCCAGAGCAGGGATCCGACAAAGGCCCCCTCGCGGATGGTCTGGGTGAGCTCCAAGTTGCGGCGGGTTTGGGGATCCAAGATGAGGTAATCCGTCAACTGGTAGGTGCGAGGGGGACGTAGGAGGGGGTGGCCCCCCTGGGGAGAAGGCTGCACCAGGTTCTTTTGCGTCTCCTCCAGGTAGTGCAAGAGCCCTCCCGCCGCCCGAATTGCCAGGGGCAGCCCCTCGCAGCCCAAGCCCTCCAAAGAGCGCAGGCCATAGGTCTGTAGCAAGTTTTCTCGCGCCACCGCCAGCTCAAAGGGCTCCACCGGGCGCAGGGTATAGGTGTACTGGCCGGGCAGGCCTAGGGGAGCTTGGGGATCCCCAGGCCGAATTAAGCCCAGGCCCAGCCCTTCCTCGGTGGGCAGCAGGATCTCCGCCGGCTGCAGCCGGGCCAGCTCCTGTTCTAGCTGCTCTTGCCCCTCGCTCTGGCAGACCCAGAACTCGCCGGTAGAAATGTCGGCGTAAGCCAGGCCCCAGGGGGTTTGCTTGGAGCCTCTCAGGCGGACCACGGCGGCCAAGTAGTTGTTTTGCCGTGCCTGCAGCAGCTCCTCTTCGATGACCGTGCCGGGGGTGATGACCCGCGTCACTTCCCGCCGCACCAAGCCTTTGGCTTGATCTGCCGGCTCCATCTGGTCGCAAACAGCCAGGGCATAGCCTTTGGCCACCAACTGGGCAGCATAGCGGTCAAAGGCGTGGTAAGGGATCCCGCACATGGGCACCCGCCCTATGGCCCCTGCCTCCCGCCCGGTGAGCACCAGCTCCAGCTCCCGCGACACCACTTCCGCGTCCTGGAAAAACATCTCGTAGAAATCCCCTAGGCGGTAGAGCAAGATGGCGTGGGGATACTGCCGCTTCAGCTCTACGTAGTGCTGCATCATGGGGGTGAGCAGGGCGGGATCCACCTCTAAGGCATCCCAAGTAGGCTCGGCGGGAGAAGTCATGGCATCAAAACGTTTGCAAGCAATGGGCTCAAGGTTGAGAGCCTGGCCAAACCGGACCGATCAGCTTGGGCCATTCTAGATCTAGATGAAGTATGAGACATTTCCCCAGCCCTCCTCCTCTGGGGAGAGGGAAGCTAGGTAATTGCCATTTCGCAGTTGGTTGAAATGACCTTGCTCAGGGTAGTTGGATCCCCCGTAAACTACCCGGCTCCGACCGCTAAGCGGTACGGAGCGGGCTTTCAGTAGCCCTGAGCCTGCTCTGCCCTACCAGAGAACAAAACAGGCCCGTTCGCGAAGCGAGCCGTAGGCTTAACCTCTAGGCTGGTTTACGACAGCCCCCAAGAGCGCAATCACATTCGCACC
>NZ_JANSHU010000032.1:0-14768 GCF_047461755.1 Synechococcus sp. R65.1
GACTAGCTATGGGGGTGCAAACTTGGCAGGGCTTTCAACTCTTGTCCAAGGCCAGCTTTGATCCACAGCTTGTTCAAACTTTTCAAGAGCTGGCTACAGCTAAGCAGTTTCCTAAGGAGCCCCAAGAGAGGCCCGGCATTGCTTTCTTGCACCTGCACTGGCGCTTTCTCGATGGGCTGGCGCTGGTGGATGCGCAGGAATACCGGCCCCGCCAGGCCACGCGGCCCATGCCGCCCCCGCAGGTGGATCCGCTGCTCCAGTGGCAAGGCGAGCTGGAGGATCCGGCCGCGCAGCTACAGGTGGAAGAGTGGCGCTATGGCTATCGCCGCTTTCGCGCCATCAATCCCACGACTCAAGAGCAGCCCGTAGTCTTGCGCACGTTTTACTACCCCGCTTGGCGGGTTCAAATTGATGGACAGTTTAGGGCTGCCGAACACGACGGGTCGGGGCTGTTGCAGGTACGGATTCCCCCGGGAGAGCATCGCGTGAAGGTGCGCTACCTGGGCACGGCAGCCGAGTGGCTGGGCTGGATCCTGACGGGTGTAGCTGGTGTGCTGCTGGTAGAGCTGCGACGGCTTGTGCGTTGGTTGAGGTTGACCAGAGAAAAGGCGGCGTAGGCCCTGCCGTGCCACTTTTCTAGAGCGGACTTTTCTTTCTTCCTGCTTCCGCAACCGGCTACTACCCCCCAGAGGGATCTCCCCCGGCTCGAGCTGACGGTAGCCGCCCCTTGCTCTTGAGAGAGCAAGCTGGGAAAGGATCCCCCTCTAGGGCTGGGTAGAACGTCAATTGAGCTTCTCTTAGGCTTGTCTCCCGGCAGAGAGAGCTTTTCTCCGCTACCCTAGAGCTAGTAAAGCAAAGAGATTGGCAGCAATGAGCCACTACGAAGGGCGGCCTGCCCAACTCGGCTTCCTCAGGGAGGGGGAGCAACGCCCCCGCCGACCGCGTGGCCAGGCCTTGCAGGTGGGAGTGCTTGGCTTCTTGGTGGGATTGGGGCTTGTGGGAGGAGCCTGGTGGTACAGCAGGGGGCCGCGGCAAACTTTTTCCCTGTATTGGCTGACCACGGTTGACAACTCTATCCACTACGTGCAGCAGGAGCGCTCTCTTCGCGCCTTTGATGCCCAAGAGGCCATTCGTAGGGCTCTAGAGGAGTTGATCGCTGGACCCAAGGATCCCCGCCTCACCACCGCTATTCCTCCCCAGACGCGGGTGCTGGATGTACGGGTGGAAGGCGACGATATTTTTTTGAACTTCTCCCCCGAATTTACGCAAGGGGGGGGATCCACCGCAATGATGGGTCGGATTGCCCAGGTACTCTACACGGTTACTAGCCAAAACCCTAATGCACGGGTTTGGATCTCCGTGGAGGGACAGGCCCTCGAAGTGCTAGGGGGAGAAGGGCTGATTCTTGACCAACCCTTGACGCGGGCCTCGTTCTTGCCCAGTTTCCCGCTTCCGGCAGAATCCAAGGCAGAGCCGTCAGCCGCATCGGCCTCTTAAGCAGCCATGCTCTCTGGAGTGAAGCTGTCTCCAGCGTCCGCCCTTGGCCAACCAACGGTGAAGCTGGGCCAAAAGGTGCTGCTGGTAGACCCCAACTCCGGAAGAACACCTGCGAAAGACTTCATAGGCCAGACTCATTTTCCAGCCGCTCGAGACTAGCGGGGTTGGGATCCAGCTTCAGGGAGTAGAGGCCGTAACAGGCCAGCAGCCAATTGAGAAGACGAGCTGCAATGCGGGCAGTTGGTCGCGTTGCCGAGCTTACCGCCACCCCTCCCAGGGAAACGCCGACCACAGGACGAGCAGCGAAGATGGCCTCACAAGTTTGTAACAACCGAAACCAGCTCAGCCCCCCTGGCTCTGGGTGGTGCACTGCTGGTGCTAGCGAGGGATCCAGCACGCTACAGTCCACCACCAAAAACACTGGCTGCTCCGGCAAAGCCTCGACGACCTGCTGCGGATCCCAGGCCTCTTGAGCCCAGAAAATGGGGCTGTGGTGGTCTCTTAGCCAAGCGTAGGCGCGGGCACTGCTGCTGCGCAGCCCCACGTGCACTACCGGCAGGCCGTGCTGGTAGAGCAGCTCTACCCAAGCGCCGTTGCCGTAGCTCATATCTTGATCTGGCTGGGTCATCTCTATGGGGGGCATGAAGTTGGCATGAGCGCTGCAATGCACCACACTGAGACTCAAGTAGTGCTTCCAAAGGGCACGAATGGCCCCCCAACTGGCTGCTAGAACCGAAGGCAACAAGACCGGCCACTGTTGTCGTCGCCAGGCCTGGGTCACTGCTGCCTCACACAGGCCATAGGGTGGCTCATCCATCAGCCCCGGCAACTGCGCCACCGCCAGCTGATCCACATCGATCCCCAAGCGCGGCTCAAAAGCACACAGTTCTGCGCCTGCATTGAGGATGGTCAACGGAGCTTGGGTATCCGGGCCAAAGGCAGTGGGAATGAGGAGAACCCTGGCGCTGGACTGGGAGCAGGGATGGAGGGACCACTGGGCCATAGGCGGCGTTTCTGCTTGCCAAAGGGGGGATCCCTACCAAGTTACTCGACCCCGCAGTTGCTCCATCTTGGCTGGGCCGATGCCCTTAACGCGCTGCAGATCCTCCAAAGAAGCAAAGGGGCGGGCCTCGATAATCCGTTGCGCCAGGTCTGGGCCGATGCCAGGCAACTGCTCCAGTTCGGCTGCCGTGGCTGTGTTCAAGTTAACGCGAGGGGGACTGGGGGTAGCTAGCGAAGGGGAGGACCTCGAGGTGGCCTCTAGCAGCTCCGGCTCTACTGTGGGGGAAGTAGGGGCAAGCGGAAGGGGGTTGGGGCAGCGGCGGGCTGCTTCCTCTACTTCCTCCCGCAAGCGACGGCTGGGGCCAAAGCGGGCCTCGGCCAGGAGCCGCTCGAACTCTCGCACAAAGTGATCCACCACCTGCCTATTGCGGATAATCAAGAGGTTTTCGTCGTTGAGGTGGTTGGCCGAGACTGACCAGTTGTGGGAGCCGGTGATCACCGTGGCCTGGGGGGTGCCGGGATCGAGAATAGCGAACTTGTGGTGTAGCTTGTCGCCGGGGGCGAGGTTGGGTATGCCTATGGCTTGGGGGGGCTGCTGCCAGGGCAGGCGGGCCGGATCCAGGCGGCAGTTTTCGTCTGGAAGCGCCAACCCCCACATCTCTAGGGTGCGGCTGTAGTCGCGGAAGGCAAAGCCGGGATCAAACAGGCCGCGGATCTCCACCTTGCGCTCCTGGTGCAGTTGCCGGAGCTGGTTGGCAATGCCAGAGTCGGTAAAGACAAACAGAGCCAGATCCACCCGCTTCTGCGCTTGGGCCAGGGTGGTCGCAATAATGCCGTTAGAAGTAGCCTCATAGGGCAGGGAACGGCTGGCGGGGGAAAAATGCACCTCCACGACGGCATCGTCAATCAACACCGTCTGCAGGGGTCGCTTGCGCTTTTGCACGCCAAAGCGGCTATCGGGCAGCCCTCCCGGCCCGTCCCCCCACATGAGGTTGAACTCCTCCGTATAGATGCGGGCCAGCTCGGGGCTATCCAGTAGCAGCAGGTGGTTGGCATTGCCCACGCTGCCAGGAGCATCGAAATCCCCATGGATATCGGAGAGGGTGAAATTGGCTGAGCCAGTCAGCACCCGCTGCCCGTCGATAACTACAAACTTGTGATGCATCAGGCCGCTGCCCTTGGAGCCGTCGGCGGTGTCGTCCAGCCAGGGCACCTGGCCTCTATCCAGCAAGGCGTACACGTCCCGGCTGGCGACCTCCTCGGGGGAAAACCGCCCGTCCCGGTTTACATCCACCAGACGGCGATACTCTTCGAACTTTTGACGGCTGCGCTCGTCCAGCGCCTGCACTTCGGCAGGGGTCAGCCGGTGCCAGGCCCGCACGTAGGTGTTTTCGGTAATCACGCGCACTGGGATCCCGGCCTGCCGCCGCTCTGCAAGGGCCTGGGCGATGAGGGGCAAGTTTAGCTCCTGTACCGCCACATCCACCGACCGCCGAGCAGAACGAATCTGGGAGATAATCAACTCCTCCAGGTTGTAGCCGTAGCGGTGGATCTGGCGATAGGGATCCCGATAGGTGCTCTCGCGGCTTTGGTTAAACGCCACCCGGATGCGAGGGTGCTGCGGCAGAGGGGCCAGGGTGGGCAGCTCTGGTTCTTGGGGAGAGGGCCGAGGGCCTACCCAGTAGCCAACTGCTACCAGGATCAACAGCAGGGCGGCCCAGGGCAGCCAACGGCGCAGTTGCCGCCACCAAGATGGGATCCAGCTCATCCCCTTTTCCCCTTGCAGCAACCCCCTTCAGAATACCGAACTTTGCCGAAAAACTGGGCATAAAGCCCCGTCCTACATTCGAGCCGTCAACGGCCTCATCTACGTCATCGCCAGAGCTTTGGGGCAATAAGATAAGTCTAGCGGTTGATTGAGGAGGCCCGGCGTGGAACGGCCCAAGTGGGTAGCTATTATTACGGGAGTTCTGGCCATTGCTTTGGGGGTGGGCTATTTGTTGCTGGCGCAGCTATTGGATTACCGCGGGGGTAAGTTCTTGCCAGCGCCGTCGGAGCCACCAGGGGTCTTGAGCGTCTTGGCAGGGATCCCTGGCCTGAATTAGCTGAGAGCAATTGACTGTATGCTCAGCTACAGCACGCTCCCTGCTCAAGAAGCGGCTGGGGGGAGATAGGGAAACATTTGGGCAGACGGGGAGTTGGCATAGTGTTGTCGCGCTCCACTTGGCTGTGGTTATTAACAGGGCTGGGCCTGGTGGCCTTGAGCCAGTACCTGCAGTGGGTTGGCGGCATCCACAGCTCTATCGCCTCCTACTCGGAACCGCTGGCCGACCTGACCGTGGCCGGCATTCTGGGAGGAACGGTGACTACGGGGCTGGTGGTGCGCCACTGGTGGCAGCAGGTTTGCCGAGGACAAAAGGAACCCCCCCCAGGGGCCAAGCCGCGGCGGCGGGTTAAGTTGACGCGGGCTCAGGTGCAGGCAGATCTGCAGGATGTCGATTCCCTTATCCAGAAGTTGCAAAACGACATCAGCCGCCGTGCCCTGCAAGCCAAGAAACAGGAGATCGATCGGCGGCTGGCTGAGGAGGCATTGCACCTAGTGGTGTTTGGCACGGCTTCTGCTGGCAAAACCTCTCTCATCAACGCTCTGCTGGGGCGGCCGGTTGGGGAAACTGCCCCCACTCTGGGCACCACCCAGCAGGGCTCCATTCACACCTATCAACTGGAAGGTTGGAACAGCCCCATTTACCTCACCGATACCCCTGGGCTATTGACCATCGGCGGTGCCGGCGAAGCAGAGGCCCGCGCCCTCGCCCAGAAAGCGGATCTGTTGATTGTGGTGGTGGCCGGGGATCTGCTGGCTTCGGAATACGCGGAGCTGCTGGAGTTGGCTCGGTTGGGGAAAGCCACTATCCTAGCCCTCAACAAGACGGATCAAATGCTGCCGGAAGATGTGGAGACCGTCCTAACCCACCTGCGCCGCCGCACTGCCGGTGTCATCCCTCCTGAGCAGGTGGTGGCCATTGCCGCTGACCCCGAGCCCTTGAAAGTCCGCTACTGCTTCCCGGACGGATCCCGTCAGGAGACCTGGGAGCCCCAGCCCCCTGATACCGCCGCCCTCATCCAGCAGATGGCCCGCCTACTGCAGCAAAAGGGATCCCATCTGCGCCTAGCCAACGCCCTCCTGCAAACCCGAACCTTGAGCGAGGCTGCCCAGCAAGCCCTGCGGGAAGAGCGCTGCCAACGGGGCCGCCAGATCGTGGAGCGGATGCAGTGGGCAACAGCTGCGGCTCTGGCGGTAACCCCCCTCCCTGCCTTGGATGTCCTGGCGGGGGTGGCCATTCAGGCCCGCATGATTGGAGAGCTGCACCAGGTCTTCGATCGCCGCATTACCCTGCAGCAGGCTCAGGCAATTGCTCACCGGTTGGCCCAAATGATTGTGCAACTGGGCGGACTGGAGCTAGCTACCCATGCCTTCAGCTCTGCCCTCAAAGCCAGCCCCTGGATGCTCATGGGGATCCCTCTGCAGGCAGCTAGCGGAGCCTATCTGACGCGGGTGGCAGGGCTCAGCTACCTGGAGTGGCTGCAGTCAGGGGATCCCTGGCAGGAGGAGCTCCTGCAAGAGCGGCTGAGGCAGCAGCTCCAGAACGGCCATCCCCTGGCTTTCCTCAGACAGTTAGCTCGCCAGGCCCCCTCCAGCTCCAGCAGCTAGCCGAAGACTTTTCCAAGAACCCGCTAGGAAACCAGCAGGGCTGACGGGACTGGGCGGATTTGAACCGCCGACCTAGCGCTTAGGAGGCGCTTGCTCTATCCAGGCTGAGCTACAGCCCCAGGTCAGGTACCTCACTGATACTAGCAGAGAGGCTAGGGGGTATCGCCGCAAGGCTGCCGAGCAATAGCGTTCTTATGGAATTGCTGGAACAAAGGCTTTGCTTTCTGACACAAAACCCAACGCGGCGGCTCACCCCAGTAGTACTCTTTTTTCCAAATGGGCAAGCGCTCCTTGATTGCATCAATGATGTAACGTGCTCCAGCAAAAGCGGCGCCGCGATGTTCAGCTGTAGCACCAACCCAAACCGCAATATCACCAATTGCAAGATGACCCTGGCGGTGACAGGCAACAGCACCGCAGAGGCCAAACTTGGCGTGGGCTTCTCGGAGGATCTTCTCGCCCTCCTTCTGGGCAAGGATCTCGTAGACTTCGTACTCCAAGCTGAGAACAGGTTTGCCCTGGCTGTGGTTGCGTACCCAGCCCTCGAAGGTTACTAAGGCACCCGCTGTGTTATTGACGAGCAAACGACTGAGTTCAGCTGGCTGGATGGTGCTATCCACAATTAGAAAACGCAGCATTTAGCCCCCACAAACTGGTGGAATGAAAACTACCAAGGCACCTTCATCTATCGGCCTAGTCAAGTCACAGAACTCATGATTGACAGCAACCTTAACGTCCTCCGCTGCTAGCGAAAATCCATACTTTGCTTGCAGCTGCTGATAGAGCTCTAGGTAGTTTGCTGCACTGGTTTGCAGTACTTCGCTGCTCCGCTGAGCCTGTTCCCGCAGCACTGCTACATATTGAATTGTTACGGTCTTACTTAGGACAGATTGAGTTACCATGGCTGCAACTACCCCAAACTGATTGGAAAGTGGCATACTCCTCGGCGGTATTGACGTTCATGAGCTCGACCTCATGGTTGGGGGTAACTAGGGTGCAGGGCTGCCTGCTGAGGATTTCCACAGGGCAGTACACCCCTTCCGCGTAAGCCCTTTCGAGTACCGCTGCAGCTTGAGGAGTATAGATGGCGCAAAGAGCTTCCGGGAAGCCGCGCTCGGGGTTAACATAGCAAGTTGCGATTGTTTCGGCTTGGTAGTGATCCAGCAGCTTTTGGATTGTTTCTGACCGAAGGTTCAGTAGATCACAGGCAACAACCAACCAGTTAGCTTCAGGATGAGTATTCAAGGCAGTCAATAGGCCACTGATCGGGCCAACGCTTTCTACTAGATCTGGTAGTGTGGGCAAGAGCTCTAGAGCTGTGCCCGACCACTGACCGGCACGCGCTGACAAGTAAACCTGCTGGCAGTAGGGCTGCAGCAGTTCATAGAGATAGGCGGCGTGGGGTTTGCCAAAAGGGTTCAGCAGCGCTTTATCGCGACCCATGCGCTTGCTACGTCCCCCTGTGAGCACCAAGCCATAGAGGGGACGTTCCAGGAGGGCGTTTTTGCCGCCGGACTTAGTTACTAGGCGGGTCTCCTGGATGCAGATATGGGGCGACACCGACTTGCACATGTCATAGATTGTCAGCGCTGCTGTTGCCGCACCACAGAGAGCTTCCATTTCAACCCCTGTCTTAGCGCTGGTCTTGACAGTGCAGTGGATGGTTACAAGCAAGTGATCATCAATTGTGATATCAAAGGTGCAGTCTTCAACAGGGATCTGATGACAAAAGGGGATCAGTTGGTCAGTTCTTTTAACAGCCATTGTGCCGGCAATGGTTGCTGTCTGAAATACCGGTCCTTTTTTCAGGTGGATATCTTGGCCAACAACATAGGATCTGAGAGCAGGTGGCAGTTGAACTCTTGCCCGTGCTGTGGCCGTTCGCAAAGACACCGATTTGTGGCTAATATCTACCATATGCGGATGGCCTTGAGCATTAAGATGGGCCCATGTACGATCAGCTTTGTCCATAGAGCTAGCCCCCTAAGCCGTACATTGGGTGTGAGACCTGCTCAACCCGGCGCAGTGGTTTCATCCCCAAAAGCTGCTGGTAAATTTGCTGACGTTGGCCTGGTGTTTTGTCTCGAACCGAGAGACCCTCCTCACTAAATAGGCAGGCAAAGAGACGACCATCAGCTGTCAAGCGCCACCGGGAACAGCTGCTGCAGAAGGGCTGAGACTCAGAGGCAATAAATCCAACTTTAACATTCTCGTCGATTGTAAAGTAAAACGCTGTCGAATCAGGTGCCGCTGGAAGGGGGGTTAGAGTATAGCGTTCTTGCAGACGGGCAATGCACTCTTGTGCTGAAACGTAGTGTTCTTCATAGAGAGAGTTGGCATAGCCGACCCGCATCAGCTCCAGAAAGCGAACTGTCACGCCTGTCTTGCGGGCAAACTCAACGAAATCAAATAGCTCGCAATCGTTGATCCCCCGCATTACAACCGTATTGACTTTGAGGCTAAATCCCCGGGCAATACCCTCCTGGATATTACGGAGAATATCCGCCAGGCAGTCGCGACGGGCAATTGCAGCTTGGGTGGAGGGCTGTAGGCTATCGAGGCTAACATTAAGGTTGAGAACGTTGGCAGCCTTGAGAACGTCCCAGTAGCGGTGGAGCAGCAGGCCATTGGTTGTTAGGCTGAGGGACGGGATCTTCAGCTTGGCAAGTTCCTGAATGACTTCATCAAAGTCTTGCCGAACCAGAGGCTCACCACCTGTAATGCGAACTTCTTCAATGCCATAGTCCAGCAACTCGCCAATAACTTCTTTGTATTGCTGCGGAGTTAAGTAGCTACTTTTGTCCAGAAATTCTGGATGCAAAGGCATGCAGTAGCGGCAGCGAAGGTTGCATTGATCGGTTAGAGAAACCCTTAGCTTGCGAATGCGACGATTCCATTGATCCACTAGCTGCATCTTAGTACCACGGATAGAATTGGATGCTTTGCTCGGGGCTGAGGATAGTTTGAGCCGGGGGTAACTCTACAAAGCCATCGCTGTCTGTTAGAGCGATGAAGTCTCCGGAGTTGTTAGGCATAATCGGTGTAAAGACTCGGTTGGCGCTCATCTTAACGGGCACAAAAAGAGTGAGATTGGGTTTGAAGGTAATGACTTCACTTAGGTGCCCAGAGTCAGTGTTACGGTTGAGGAGATAACGATGCAAACATACAAGAGCTGAGATGGGGTTGCCTGGGAGGCCCCAAACTATAGTATTGGCCTGATGGTCGATGCCAAACCACATTGGCTTGCCTGGCTTTTGCGCCACGCCGTGGATGTAGGCAGTAACACCACAGCTTTGCCAGATGGCCGGCAAGTAGTCACACTTTCCCCTTGAAACACCCCCAGAGTAAATCAAGAGGTCGTAGTTTGGGGTATTGGCTTGGTAGTGGGTGGCAATGGCAGCAGGATCGTCCGGAAGGTGATCGGTCTCAACCTCGGTATACCCGTAGGCAAGAAGAGCCGCTCGGAGGGCCTCAGCGTTGGAGCGCCGCAGTTGGTAGGGTGCAGGGGTCTGCTCAATGGGAATCAATTCGCTGCCAGTTGCCACAACTTTGATGCGAGGAGTCCTCTCAACTTGGATGCGGCTGTAGCCAAAGGAGGCCAAGATCCCGACGTGGATGCTCTTGAGGGTAATGCCGGGGCGGAGAACCAGCGCTCCTGCAGAACAATCGCTACCTTGGGGATGAACAAAATCACCCCTGTTGCGTTCGACTTCCTGGGTGATGGTGGCAATTCCTCCCTCGATACGAATTTGCTCGTAGGGAATGACGAGATCACTACCCAGCGGCAGGGCACAGCCAGTCATCACTTCCAAGCACTGCTGCGGATCGGGCAGGGTGGCAGGGCTTGTCCCCGCAGGGGCTATGCCTGCAACAGCAAAGCTTCGCTGCCCAGCAGCATAAGCGGCATAGTTGATGGCGATACCGTCCATCAGGACCCGGTTAATTGGCGGGTAGTCCCGATCGGCGTAGATCGGCTCTGCCAAAACCCGGCCCACACAGCTTGCAATCGGGATCGACTCGGTTTTGGCTGGCAGCCAGTGGTCTTTAATAATGGCTTCAGCTTCCTGGACAGTGACCATAGGTGTGGGGTGCGGAAAATTCCTGAAAGGCGGGTAGGAAATTGCGGTTTTCGTGGCCAGGGCGACTGAGCTTAATGAGGGCAAAGCGCTGCAACGGGGTCAGCTTTTGCCATAGCTCAAGAGTCAGCACGACCCCCTTGGCTGCCGCCTGCTCAAGAACGCAGTCAGGGATGGTGGTAGCGTCTTCCCAGGCAGGGTTTGGATCAACAGTTACCTCAGCGGCCTGCTCTTGGCAGACACTTTCGATAAGGTGAATTAGGTAGGCGCGGTAGGCAGCTCGGTTGTCAGCGGTATCCGTTGGCAGGTCAACCAAACTTTGGCGCTGCTGGTAACTAAAACGCAGCCACTGATGTAACTTGAGCTTGATGCCGCACTGATCGAGCTTTAAGCGCACGATCATGGGAATGCAGCGAAGGCTGTCGGCAAAGTCTTGCTCAAACTTAAAGATCATTTTGGTGGCAGCTCGATGCGACTAAGCTTGACGGCACAGGCTTTGAGTTCAGGTTGCTTTGAGCTGGGGCAGGCAACCGGGTGGGTGAGAGCGTTACAGCTTGTATCATTGCCCCACAATGCCCCCCAGTGCATGGGCATGAACACTGTGCCAGGGCTGATGGCGCAGGTAATTTTAACCGGCAGGGTAGCCTTGCCGCGCCGTGATTCAATCCTCACCCAGTCACCCTCAGTTAGCCCTACCTTGCTGGCATCGCGGGGATGGATTTCGAGAAAGGGTTGGGGGTGCATTGCTCGGATTTTGGCGACATGTCCAGTGCGGGTTTGGGTGTGCCAATGGCCATAGAGACGTCCTGTGGTGAGGATGTAGGGATATTCAGGGTCGGGCGGCTCGGCAAGGCCGCGGGAATGGCTGGGGATAAAGCGGGCACGACCTGTGGGCGTTGGGAAACGGTGAAAGGACTCCGTCCCGCTGGCGCGATCGGTATAGAGGTTGCGGGTCTCCACTGAACCTGTGCGCGGATATGGCCATTGCTGAGGCCCCTGGCGCAGGAGCTCATGGCTGAGGCCAGACTGATCGCAGAGACGCCCGGCAGTTAGACCCACATATTCGGCAAAGACCTCAGCGCTATCGGCAAAGTCAAATGCCTTGGCAAAGCCCAGGCGGCGGCCTACTTCCGCCCAAATTTCCCAATCAGCCCGCGCTTCACCAGGAGGGTTACGCCAAGCTGGACAGAGGGTAACGCGGCGCTCCGAATTGGTCATGGTGCCTGTCTTTTCGCCCCACTGGGCAGCAGGGAGTACCAGATGGGCATAGGCAGTGCTTTCGGTGGGGAAGTAGGCGTCTTGGACAATCGTAAAGGGCGACCGCGCCAGAGCTGCTTCTACCCGACGTAGATCAGGCAGGCTCACCAGGGGATTGGTGGCGGCAATCCAGAAAATATCGAGGGCATCGGCTTCGAGGGCACGGATCATCCCCAGCGCATCAAGGCCAGGTTCAGGGTTAATTGGGCCAAGCTGCCAGTGCTGCTCCACTGCTGCCCGATCCTCTGGATTCGTAACCTTGCGGTAGCCGGGCAATAGATGTGCCAAGCCGCCCGCTTCTCGACCGCCCATAGCATTGGGCTGACCTGTTAGCGAAAAGGGCCCTGCCCCTGCAAACCCTATCTGGCCGGTGAGCAAATGGAGATTGATGAGGCTGGTCACCTTGGCCGTGCCTTCGCTGGACTGGTTAAGCCCCATCGACCACATGGAAAGCGTTTTCTGCGACTGCTGCCACAGTCGCGCAACAGCAAGTACCTCCTCAACTTCTAGGCCACAGCGGCTGGCTACTTGCTCAGGGGTGTAGTCGGCAACCAGGGCAGCATAGGCTTCAAAGCCTTCGGTGTGCTGGGCAATGAAGTCATGGTTGATGGCGCCCCACTGAATGAGTAGGTGAGCAATGCCATTGAGCAAGTCAATATCGCTACCTGGAGTAATCCTCAGATACAAATCGGCCTCCTCAGCCGTCTGCGTACGACGGGGATCCACCACAACAATCTTTAGGCTTGGGTCGCTTTTGTGGCGCTTGCGCAAGCGATTGAACAGAATTGGGTGGCATTCAGCGGTATTGGTGCCGATCAAAAAAGCCAGCTCGCAGCTATCGAGATCCGTGTAGCTACAGGGGGGGCCGTCCGAGCCGAGACTCTGGCTGTAGCCCTCTACGGCAGAAGACATGCAGAGGCGGGAATTGCTGTCGAAGTTATTGCTTCCTAGACACCCCTTAAGTAGCTTTTGGGCAATGTAGTAATCTTCGGTTAGCAACTGCCCTGAGCCGTAGATGGCAATCCTTTCGGGAGAGGTCTGGCGAATGCGCTCGACAATTAAATCCAGCGCTTGATCCCAGCTCACCGGCTGGAAATCCTCGCTGAGGCTAGGGCGATAGAGAGGCACCGTAGCCCGATTGCAATCGAGGGTTTCCAGGAGAGTCGCACCCTTAACGCAAACCATGCCCTGGCTGGACGGATGAGCTCGATCGCCGCGAATTTTTGTGCCGTCGGCCAGAATTTCTAGGCCACAACCAACCCCACAGTAGGGACAAAGGCTGCGTACGTTATCCATGTTCCCCCTCTGTTGTTACTTGGCTTGGTGTGGGCAAGGCGGCCGTAGGGAAAGAAGCTAGGGGTGTTGGGCCTAAGGCCTGCTTATCTAGCTGTCCTTGCCGCGGTTCTCACAAGTTCCAACGCCCCAGCCTAGAGACATTGACCTGGAACTTTTGTAGCTTGCGTTACTTTTTGCTCCTCACTATGCGGAAACATCATAGGAGGAATGCTTGAGCAGCATAGCCACCTCCTGCCAACTGCGGTTAGGTCTCTAGGCAAAGCAAGGGAGAAACAGGCAAGGAGTGCTCCTAAAGGCTCCGTCCTGCCAGACGAGGCGAGGAAAGTTTTAGGTCTGTAAAGGGCAACCTGAGATCAAGCTGCATAGGGGAGAAAGGCCCCCGAGTCGTTTGCACTTGGATACTGACGCTCCAAAGGGGAAGCAGACGCTGCTATGAGCTGACTTTCTCTTCATAAAGCCTATCTAATGCTCTGCCGTCGAGCAACTAAAGCTCCGCACGTCATGACCTTGATCAAGCTGCTGGCGGTAATCGTAATTGTCGGCATTCTCTCTGCTATTAGCATTCCCAATTTTCTTAACCACATTCGCCGTTCCAGAGTTGCAGAAGCCCAGACAGCTCTAGCAGCTATCGGCGGTGCTTCAGAAGTTTTCCGAATGGACTTCATGGTTTATCCTCCTGCCTACGCCGATATTGAATTTGGCGGGATCCACAGGGATCGCTATTTGCAAGATCCTTGGCAAGCCCCCAACTATCGTCTTCTTGAAGTTGTTCCTCCCACTGCCAGCTCAAGCGGCGTTCGTTGGATGACTGAGTCTCACACACATACAACTGTTAGTGGGGATCTCCTGCGCTGCGACCTTGGCTTAGGGGATCGCCAGCAAGAGGTTTTGGCCTCTGGCTACGACCTGCGCAGCTCTTGCAACCTCTATCGCTAGGAAGACAAGACTCGGGCAACTTGAGCTTGAGCTGCCGACTAGCTGTTCCATCGATTGGCCGGTTCTTAACCTGCTCGACAGGTGTTATCTTGAAAGCGCCTGTGAAAGGGGAAGCGGAGCTTTGGCCAGTAGCCTGCTGATCCGCAATGCCGAGCTGGTGGTACCGGAAGGGGATCCCTGGGTGGGAGATGTGCTGGTGCAGGAGGGGCGGATTGCCCAGATTGGCCAACATCTCTCCACAGAAGGGGTGGCTAGGGTCATCGAGGCCAAGGGCCATACCCTGATGCCGGGGGTGATCGATCCCCAGGTTCACTTTCGCGAGCCAGGCCGCGAGCACAAAGAAGACCTGCAGACGGGATCCTGGGCTTGCGCTCGCGGTGGGGTCACTAGCTTTTTGGAGATGCCCAATACAGATCCGCCGACAATTGACCAGAGAGCGCTAGAGGACAAATTGGCGCGGGCTGCCAGCAAGTGCGTCGTCAACTACGGCTTTTTCATTGGAGCCACTGCCGATAACTTAAAGGAGCTGCAGCGGGTGCAAGGAGCCTGCGGCATCAAGATCTTCATGGGATCCATGCATGGTCCGCTACTGGTGGACGATCAGGCTGCCCTAGAGAGGATCTTTGCCGAAACGGATCCCAACCTGGTCATTGCTGTCCACGCTGAGGATCACGCGCGGATTCAGGCCCGCCGAGCTCTTTTTGCCGGACGTACGGATGTGGCGGTTCACTCCCTCATTCAGGACGAAGAAGCAGCCTTGATTGCCTCGCGCCGAGCTCTAGACTTGGCCACCCGCTACCGCCACCGCCTGCACATTTTGCACCTCTCCACTGGCCTGGAGGTGGAGCTGCTGCGCCAGCACAAGCCAGCTTGGGTCAGCGCTGAGGTTACCCCCCAACCTGTCACTTATACCCATCTCCGAGCCGCCGAGACAGGCAGACCTGGGGCGTGCCGCCAAGGGGCTGTAGAAAATGAGGGGGGGGGGGGGGGGG
>NZ_JANSHU010000033.1:0-10559 GCF_047461755.1 Synechococcus sp. R65.1
TGGCAGGCCCGGCCCTGTTTTGCCTAGATGTGGGGGGCGGCGTATTGGGATTTGACCGCGCGCCTAGCCCGCCTGCGGCAGCGGGGGAGCGAACGGGGGGGCCCCCGGGGCGGGGGGCGGCTCTTGGGGGCGTTTTTGCAGGCGCAAGCCTTGGATGAGCTGTGGGTGACGCTGGCGCCAGTGCTGCTGAGTGGCTACGCTGATGCCCCGGCTAGCATCGAGGGCTGGCAACTGCAGGGATCCCCGCCCCGCCTGAAGTTGCTTGAGTGCCGCCGCGGTTCCCAAGAGCTGTTTTTGCACTATCGAGTTGAGTGGAGCTGAGGGAGCAGTCGAGAAAATTTTTTTGGACACATTGAGATTTCCCAAAAATCCACAGGTTTTCCCCAGACTTTCCACAGGCAGGCGGGTTGTTTTCCACAACGTCTTTCGCTCTAGAAGCCGCCTCGAAGGGTTCTGTGGAAAAGTTGCCCTTGCTAAGGTTCACGCGACTACACCTTGAGAAACGTAACGGGATCGCGCCGCTTTTTCCGATCCCATCAAGGCCACGGGAGAGCTCTGGTTCTGTTGGATACTCCCGCCTAGGATTGACATCCCCCCTAGGGCAGAGGGCAGAATAGCCCCACCCGAGGTGAGGAGGAGGCTTCCCCGGCAGCTGCTAGGACCTCCCCAGCCGCTTGCAGGCGGCCAATGGGCAAGCCCTTTTACCCCGTTTCTTGAGGAGCCCGTGCGGTCTTTGAGGTACCCAAGTTAGAGGACTGGCTTAGCTTGTTCAATTCCTTCCTAGGCCGGCTTAGCTGTGGCCCAGGGTAGAGCCTCTTTTTGCTGCGACTGTTTGAGTGTTGACTTTAGGTAGGTGGTTGAGCTATGGATTCTCCTACCGTCAGCATTTCGAGCGAAATTCCCAAGGAGCTCCACGAGACCCTCAAAAACTACCTCTCTCGTCATCCCGACTGGGATCAAGATCGGGTTGTAACAGCAGCCCTCTCGCTGTTCTTGCTCCAAAGCGGAGATGCCGATCGGCGCGCTGCGCGCATCTACCTAGACAGCCTCTTTCGCCGCAACTAGGCTAAAGCTGTCGGAATCCCAACTTAGGGCTATTGGGAACGTCCTGTTAACCCCGGTAGGTCAAACCGTGCCACAGGGCTTTGGTCGAGGGAAAGGCAAGCGGCAGGTGGCTGGGCCTCAGAACTCAGGACAAGGAGCCAGCCTGCCCTCTTTCCCCTCCCCAGAGGCGGCTCTGGCTTTGGTCGAGCGCCACCGACAAGCAGGGGATCTGGGGGCGGCGCTGCGCCTTTGTCGACAGCTCACCCGCGCCCATCCGCACCTGGCTGCTGCCCAAGCGCTGCTGGGATCCCTCTATCTGCAAATGGGAGATCCCCGTCAAGCCTTGACCCCCCTACAGTTGGCTGTACACCTGAGGAAGGACTGGGTGCCTGCCTGGCAGGATCTGGGCGATGCTTGGATGCTGCTGGGCGACCCGGCGGAGGCAGCGCGCGCCTATCAGGAGGGGTTGGCCTTTGCTCCCGGCAATGGGCAACTGCTATTCCGGCTGGGCAGTTGTTGGCTGGCCTTGGGGCAGCGGCAGCGGGCAATTGCAGTCCTGCGCCAGGCTGCGGCAGCGCACCCTCCCCAGCCCTATGCTCTAGCCGCCTTAGGCAATGCGCTGATGTTCGAGAACCAGCTTGAGGAAGCTGAAGGCTGGTTTCGCCAAGCCCTTGCCCTGCTGCCCCAGGAGGGGCGGATCCTCGTCAACCTCGCCCACTGCCTCCACCTGCAGGATCGTCTGGAGGAAGCAGCCGACTGCCTGCAACAGGCCATCCTGCTGCTGCCCAAGGATGCTCAGCCCCACAACAACTTGGGCACGATCCTGCAAGAGCAAAACTGCCTCGAGGCCGCCCTTGAGTCCTATCGGCGGGGCTTGCAACTGGCCCCTGATTCGCCGGAGATCCACTACAACCTGGCCACTGCCCTGCTCACCCTGGGCCGCTACAAGGAGGGGTGGCGGGAGTACGAATGGCGGCTGCAGCGCCAGGGGGCGGCCTACCCCCGCTTTCCCCAGCCTCTGTGGACGGGATCCCCCTTGGGCCAGCAGACTCTGCTCATCTACGCCGAACAAGGTTTGGGGGACACCATCCAGTTTGTGCGCTACCTGCCACTTTTGGCCGCAGCCCATCCGCAGGCCTCCCTCTACTTCCGCTGCCCGCCATCCCTAGTCGAGCTGCTGCGGGCCTCCTTTCCTCAGGTTCAGATTATTTCGGAGACGGATCCCCTGCCTCCCTTCGACTGGCACCTGCCCTTGCTCAGCCTGCCCCATCGCCTAGGCACCACTCTGGAGACAATCCCTGCCTGTCTTCCCTACCTGGTCTGTCCCCCGGAGAGCTCCGCCTGGCCAGAAGAATGGCCTGAGGTTCCTCAGAAGGGGATGAAGGTAGGGCTGGTGTGGGCCAGTGGCCGCCGCGCCGATCTTGCCCTCAACCGGGTGCAGAGGTTAAAAAGCTGTCCCCTCAACCTCTTTCTCGAGTACCTTGATCTGCCCCAGGTGCAGTGGGTTAGCCTGCAGGTGGGTGAAGATCTAAGCCAGCTAGAACCCCTCCTCAAGCAGCACCAGGTGGTGGAGCTGGGATCCCGTTTCCGGAATTTTGTTGATACTGCTAGGGCAGTTGCCCAGTTGGATCTGGTGATTAGCGTCGATACCGCCGTTGCCCACCTAGCTGGGGCGCTGGGCAAGCCCGTGTGGGTTCTACTGCCCTTTGCAGCCGATTGGCGCTGGCTGCTGCAGCGACAAGATAGCCCCTGGTACCCCGGCGTAATGCGCCTATTTCGCCAAGAAGCCCGCGGCAACTGGGTTGAACCGCTACAGCAGATGCGAAGGGCCCTGCAGGAGCACTTGACAGGGATCCCTTCTTAGCCCTCTCCTTTTTCTCCCTTTGGCACAATGCGCTGAAACAGATAGCCAGTACCGCGGGCTGTCAGGATAAGCTCAGGGTTGCTTGGGTCATCCTCCAACTTAGCCCGCAGCCGCGAGATGTGGACATCCACTACCCGCGTATCCACATGGCGCTCTGGGGTATAGCCCCATACCTCTTGCAGGATCTGGGCGCGGGAAAACGGCTCCCCCGAGCGGCTGACCAACAGCTCCAGCAAACTAAACTCCATTCCCGTCAGGCGGATGCGCTCGCCCCGCTTGTAAACTTGGCGCTTGTTGGTATCAATGCAAAGATCCCCAACCTGGATAACCCCAGAGCTAGGGATCCCCTCATGGCTAGACCGGGCCACCCGCCGCAGCACCGAGCGAATGCGGGCCTCCAGCTCCTTGGGTGAAAAAGGCTTGACCACGTAGTCATCCGCCCCCAGTTCCAACCCAGTAATGCGGTCGGCCACATCCCCCAGAGCCGTGAGCATGATGATGGGGATGTCGGACTCTTTGCGCAACTCTTGACAGACCCCATAGCCATCCAGCTTTGGCATCATGACATCCAGCACCACCAGGTCGGGATGCTGCTTGCGGAAGACCTGCAGTGCCTCTTCGCCGTCGGCTGCAGTAACCACCTCGTAGCCGATCATCGAGAGGCGAGTTTCCAAAATGCGGCGGATGCTAGCCTCATCATCAACCACGAGAATTCGTTCTTTACGCTGGGCTTCCACGGTGCTGCAACTCCTGTACTTCACTTTAATAACTTGGCCTGGAAAAGTTAGGATAAAGGCTACCTCCTGCCACCGGCGAGCAGGTGGCTGAGGGATGTTTCTGGACAAGCAGACTCGGCCTCCCCACGGAAAGCTGCCAAACCCATGCTTAGAAACAGAAACTGCAGCCCAGGACACCCCCCACTAAGGAACCCAGAAGGCCTGTTTGGCAATAGGTTGGAAAGACACCGGCTTCCCTTCCCTTTAGCTGTTGCTTTCTCTGCAAACCCTCGCGGCTGACCGCGGCCAAAGCTGAGAAGCCCTTGTTAAGAATTTACCTCATGGAACCTAATGTATCATCTGGAAGCGGCTACTTAATCCACCCCGGAGCTCTATTCTGCCGCCATTCGGCTCAACTTGATACATGTCTTCACAACTTCTTCAGCCGGCCGCCAATTCTTTTGGAATTGCCCTCAGAAAAGGTTGGGGCAAGGGGGGATCCCTGCTCGTTTGCAGTGGGGAAGACAACTGCAGCGCCGGCAGTAGGGTAACAGCCAGCTAGCAGGCGAGCAGACCGGATTTCTCGCTCGGCATACTGCTCCAAAATTTGGCGCAGCAAGCGCTCTGCCCCCAGCCAAGCTGTCAAAGGCAACGTTCTGTCGGCCAGCGGTGGCAAGGTGGGGTTGGGCAGGGATCCCAGGGCCTGCAGGACGGCACTGGAGAGCCGGGCAAGGGAGGTGGGCTGCTGGGCTCTCTGACAGGGCTCGCAGATCAGGCCGCCCAGGTTGGGACAGAAGAAGACCTCGTCCGCCAACTCCCACCCACAGGAGCAACAGGCTTGTAGCGAGGGGGCAACCCCCCCCACCGCCAAAAGGTGGTAGAGCCCATGGACAAGGAGCGGCAGAACTGCCTCTTGTGTAGGGGCCTGCTCGATGCGCTGCAAGTGTTCTACCAAAAGCACAAACAGCTCTTCCTGAGCCTGATCTGGCAGGGCCAACAGCAAAGCCACCTCTGCCAGGTACTGGGCGGCTGTGAGGTGGGCCAAGCTGCGGCCCAGACGGGGAAAACTCTGCAGGGTTTCTGCCTGGACAATGCGCTGCAGACGCTGGGAGGCATCGGCTTGAGCTGACCACCGCCCCCGAACAAGCAGCAGGTCGTTAATGACAAAGGGCTCCAGTCGCCCTCCCCACTTGGAAGACGGCTTGCGGGATCCCTTGGCTACTGCCCGCACCAGCCCCCGCTCGCGAGTTAGGATGGTAACCACCCGATCCGACTCCCCCAAGGGGATGCCTTTGAGAGTGATGCCGGTAACCCGGTAGGTTCGCCCGCTCATGCTCTGCCAGCTTCCCTAGCCTGCAGCTCTTGCATTAGCTCCAACCCCCAAGAAGTGCCGATCCGGGTGGCTCCTGCGGCAATCATTGCCTCCGCCTGAGCCAGAGTGCGAATGCCGCCTGAAGCTTTCACCCCCACTCGGCCCCGGCTAAGCTGCGTCAGCAGTTGCACATCTGCCAAGGTTGCCCCTCCCATCCAGCCGGTGGAGGTCATCAAAAAGGCAGCTCCTGCATCCATGCAGATCTCCGCAGCCAGCTTTTTTTCCTCCTCATCGAGCTGGGCCGTCTCCAAAATGGCTTTGACGCAAACTCCCGTCTCCTCCACAATTTGGGCAATCTCGGCATGGAGCCTATCCAGCTCCCGCGCCTTGAGCCAGGCTAGGTTAATGCGAACATCCAGTTCCTGGCATCCCTGCTCCACAGCCAGTTGAGCTTCGTAGAGTTTGGCCTCCGCTGTGTTGGTACCCAGGGGAAACCCCACCACCGTGCTCACCCGTACTGGCGACCCGTGTAGCCGCTCAACCACCCGCGGCACATAGCAGGGAGGTACGCAAAAGGTGGGGAAGCCGTAGCGCAGGGCAATTTCGCACCCCTCCTCAATTTCCTCCGGGGTAACCATAGGCAGCAGCAGCGTGTGGTCGATGTACTCTGCCAAGTTGATTGGCCTTTCCGCCAGGCCTTTGGGCTCTAAAGAGACCATGGGTTGTTGGGTAGTTTCCACAGCGCCATTTCTACTCTAGCCCCCAGCAGCCCAGCCGCGACTTGGCCTTTTTGGGCAGAGCAGGGTAGCAGATTTTTTTTGATAGTCTGGTTGGGGGGCCACTTGTATCCACCAACTCTGGCAAGGCATGGCGGAAAACCGGACTGGCGCGTTTATTGGTGGGCTGCTGTTGGGAACGGCGGTGGGCACGCTCATTGGCCTGCTTCTAGCCCCCCGCAGCGGACGGGAGACGCGGCGACTGTTGAAAAAATCGGCAGAGGCGCTGCCAGAAGTGGCAGAGGATGTAGCCAGCAGCTTGCAGTATCAGTCAGAGAAACTGTTCGACGCTGCTCAACGCAGTTTGGATGAGGCCCTGCTGCGGCTACAGCAGGCAGTGGTGGTGGGGAAGGAGGCCATGTTGCAGAAGCGAAAGGAGCTGCTCCAAGCCCAAAACTCGCGTTCCCTTGGGGGGGAAGAAGCTGATTTGGAAGCCGGCGATGGAGAGGAGACGGCGGGATGAGCGATCCGGTCTTTTGGCTTGGCCTCTCGGTAGGCCTGGTGGCAGTGGCCATTTTGGCGGTGATCCTGACCCTGCTGCCTGCCGTCATTCAACTGGGTCGAGCCGCCCAGAGTGTGGAGCGCTTCTTCGATACGCTGCTGCGGGAGCTGCCGCCCACTCTAGAGGCTCTGCGCCTGACGAGCCTGGAAGTGAGCGAGATTGCCGACAGCCTTGACGAGGGGGTGAAAGGGGCGGGTCAGGTGGTGAAGCAGGTCAGCCGCTCCCTGGAAGGAGCCCGTACCCAAGCCCGGGATGCCCAAGTCAATGTTCGCAGCTTTTGGGCGGGAGTACGAGCGGCCTGGCAGACTCTTGCCCATGGAGCTCCTCCTGCTGAGGTGAGCAACCCTCGCTTGCGCTCGGGTGCAGCTCCTCCTCTCTCCCGAAGGGATGCCCCTCCTTTGGCCGAGCGGCTAAGACCAAAGGGAGGACAAGCGGCTGCCCAACCTTCCCAAGCAAATGCTGCCAAGTCCTAGGCGTTCCTGAGGATTTTCTGAAAGACAGGCACAGGGGGCTGAGGCTCTTGACCAGGGGGAAGCTGGCCCCAGCGAGCATCGGGATCCCAGCGCAGTTGGGTAATGTCGGTGAGGGGGAACCCCAGTTGCTGCAGGATCTTGAGGCTGAGGTTGGGAATGATGGGCGAAAGGGCCACCGCCACCCAGCGCACGCTTTCTAGAACGGCATAGAGAATCTCCGCTACCCGTTGGCTTTGCCCCTGTTTATGCAACGTCCAGGGAGCTTGCTCATCTAGGTATTTGTTGCTGGCCTGGGCCAGGCTGAGGGCCTTGCGGGCAGCCGAGCTGAGATCCAGCCGCTCGTAGGCGTCAGCCACTGTCGGGGCTAGGCGCTCAGCCAAGGTTTTGAGGGGATGATCCGGAGGGATCTCGACGGCGGGAATGCGGTAGTCAGGTTGGTATTTTTTGAGCATGGCGAGGGTGCGGTTGAGCAGGTTCCCCAGGTCGTTGGCTAGGTCGGCATTGAGTACCTCGACGAAGCGGCCCTCGCTAAAGTCTCCATCTTTGCCCAGCTCAATTTCGGTCAAGAAATAGTAGCGCACGGCATCGGCGCCGTATCGCTGCACCAGCTCAAAGGGATCCAGCGTGTTCCCCAGGCTTTTGCCCATCTTGAGGCCATCTTTGGTGAGAAAGCCGTGGCCAAAGATTTGCCTAGGCAAAGGCAACCCCGCCGACATGAGCATGGCCGGCCAGTAGATGGCGTGGAAGCGGACGATATCTTTGCCCACCAGGTGCACGTCGGCAGGCCAGTAGCGGCGCAGAGCATTCTCCAGCGTCGGCTCGTCCTCGGGATCTAGAGCGGCGCTGATGTAGTTGATGAGGGCGTCAAACCAGACGTAAAGGGTTTGGCTGGGATCCACTGGGAAGGGGATCCCCCAGGAGACGCTAGGGCGAGAGATGGAGAAGTCCCGCAGGCCCTGCTTGACAAAGTTAATGACCTCATTGCGGCGGCTTTCTGGTTGAATGAACTCTGGATGCTCCGCGTAGAGAGCTTCTAGTTTTTCCTGGTAGCGAGAGAGGCGAAAAAAGTAGTTTTCTTCGTCTTTCCACTCTACTTTTTTGTTGGGATGGAGCGGGCAAAACCCGCCTTCTAAGATCTCTGACTCGTCCTTAAACTCTTCGCAGGCAACACAATACCACCCCTGCTGCCGCCCAACAAAGATATCTCCCCGATCCCAAACCCGCTGGAAAAACTCCCGCACAATGGCTTTGTGGCGAGGGTCAGTGGTGCGGATGAAGCGGTCATAGCGGATATCCAGCAACTGCCAAAGCTGGGCAAACTGGGCCGCGATCTCGTCACAGTGCTGCTGCGGGGGAAGGCCGCGCTCTTCAGCGGTGCGCTGGATCTTCTGGCCGTGCTCATCGGTTCCCGTTACCATCAGCACCTCCCTACCCCGCAGGCGGTGGTAACGGGCGATGGCATCGGCTGCCATGGTGGTGTAGGCACTGCCGATGTGGGGGGCAGCGTTGACGTAGTAGATCGGTGTGGTGATGACGAAAGTGGAACCCGGCATGAGCCCTCGCAGCGCTTTCCCCCATGATAAAAGTTGCCGGAAAGTCTGACAGGCTGAAGAAGATGTTCACCCTCAAGGGATGGAGCTGCGGCATCCTGGGGGCTGGGATCTTGGGCGCCGGGGCGGCCCTAGCTCAGCCCGTGTCGGCAACCCGCATCCCCTGTGAGATTTTCATCGCTGGGGGCGGGCTGGGAGGCGTGGCAGCGGCCTACGAGGCCCTGCAACTGGGGCGACAGGTGTGCATGACCGAAATTACCGACTGGATTGGCGGCCAGGTGAGCGCCCAAGGGGTCTCGGCTTTGGACGAGCGGCCCCTACAGCGGGAAAACGAGATCTTCCCGCGAGGCTACAGAGAGTTTCGCCGCCGGGTGCGGGAAAAGTATGGCGGGGATCCCAACCCCGGCAAGTGCTGGGTGAGCGTGCTCTGTTTTTCTCCCCAGGTGGGACATCAGGTACTCCGGGAGATGTTGGATCCCTATCTGCAGTCGGGGCAGTTGCGGCTGTTTACGGAGACAGTGGTGAAGGACTTGGAGATTGAGGGCTACCAGATCCGCAGGGTAGTGGCTATCCGCAACCTCCCCAAGCACGCTGGCGTCGCGCCGGAGCAGCGGGGGGATCTCTCTAGCTATTTTTTGGACTTCTACCGCTGGGAGCCCACGAAGGACTGGGATAAGGAGATCCTGCACTTTGAGCCGCCTCCCGAGCGGCAGGGAAAAACCCTGCCTTGGATAGTGATTGATGCTACCGAAACCGGCGAGCTGCTGCCCCTGGCGCGAGTGCCCTACCGTCTCGGCACGGACGGGGAAAGCCGCTGGGAGCCCAGCTCCAAGCCCTACAGGGATCCCTATTGCACCCAGGGGTTTACCTACACCTTTGTCATAGAGCGCTCCGCTGTGCCGCAGGTGCCCATCAAGCCAGAGTTCTACGACGATCCCCTGCACGGCCCCTACTACAGCTTTGAACACCCGCGCTTTAACTTCGGGAGGGTCTTTACCTATCGCCGCATCTGGGGGCAGGTATTCGGCTTCGGGGAAGAGGCCATCCGCGTGGGGGATCAGTCCATGCAGAACTGGACCTGGGGCAACGACTGGCGCATCACCGGGCCGGAGATGAACCTCATCCTCACCCACGAGCAACTGCAGGCCTCGGGCCAACTGCAGCCGGGTGGCTGGATGGGGGGCTTGCGGGTGGAAGCCCTGCGTCGGGCCGAGCAGCATGCCAAGGGCTTCTTCTACTGGCTGGTGGCGGGGAGGACGGACTTTCTGTTGCAGCAGGCGGATCCCAACTTTCAAAAAGACTTTTACTTGCGCTATCGCTACCTCAAAGGGCCCAACAGCCCCATGGGAACTGCCAGTGGTCTTTCCAAGTACCCCTATATTCGCGAGTCGCGGCGCATCATCGGGCGGCCCAGCGTCTCCTATCCAGGAGGGTTCACCATCTACGAGTCGGATATCACCACGCGGGAATCGGAGTTGAATCGCGGTCGCCCCTTCATCTTCTACGACTCGGTGGGGGTGGGCCAGTACCCCATCGACTTCCACGAGTGTCTACTGCCGGATTTTTCGCTGCCCCCCAGCCACAACCAAGACGCCCAGGCCCCCAGCTACCCCTACCAGATCCCGCTGCGCGCCCTGATCCCACAGCGCATCGACAACCTCTTGGCCGGCAGCAAAAACATCGCCACCAGCCGCATCGCCAGCGCCTCCTATCGAGTGCACCCCGTGGAATGGGCCATCGGCACGGCAGCCGGCCACACAGCTCACTTTGCCCTGGCGCGGGATCTAGTCCCGGCGGAGATCCTGCGGGAACCGCTCTCGAACCTGCAGCTGTTGCCCGCCCTCCAGGCCCAGATCCAGAGCCTGGGCAACCCCATTCAATTTCCTGGCACCACCATCACTGCCACCGACTGGGCCCAATCCCGCTAGTTTAGAAAGGCAGGGTTGGAAGCTGGCCGATGGATGCCATTGGGGTTGAACTTTGGGGACTGGAGACGATCCGCCCTTCGCTGTGGGCAGCCACGGCTCTATGGAGCATAGGGCTCTGCTCTAGTCCTTGATTCACCGTTCGCGTAAGCGGGACGGAGTCCGTACAATTGGCCACTTTGTTGCATAACCAACCTTCTGCCTTGACGTAGATGGGCTGAGCTAGTGAGCTTGCGAGTACATCTTTTCTGGTAGGCACTTTGCCTAGGCTGAAGTTGGCTCCGTCTTTAGCCGGTGTGCCTTATGGGGGCAAGGAGCAACTACCTGCAGCAAGGCCTACGGCCCGCTATCGCGATCGCGGGGAAGTGACGCCTGTGGAGATCCCTCTGGCGGGGTG
>NZ_JANSHU010000034.1:0-10365 GCF_047461755.1 Synechococcus sp. R65.1
GAAACTTGATCGATGAGGATCGGATCCCGCCAGAGTTTGAGATTTCCAATGTCCAGGGATCCCCACAAAGGGGGAACAAAGAGGATTCAGTTCACTGAAAGGGGAGTCCGCTTTATTTGTTTCCAATTTCTAGGGATCCCCACAAAGGGGGAACTTACGACGTATCCACAAGGGGGTGGTTACTGGTTGGTGGAGGAGTTTCCAATTTCTAGGGATCCCCACAAAGGGGGAACTTCAATAATCCAACGGAAGCCGCCGTCTTTCTTCTTACACGTTTCCAATTTCTAGGGATCCCCACAAAGGGGGAACAATGAATGACAAACAAATCGAGTTGGCCCAAAGCTGGCTGTTTCCAATTTCTAGGGATCCCCACGAAGGGGGAACTCCCTACCCTGCACAAACGTATATACACGTGTAGATTATTTATTGTTTCCAATTTCTAGGGATCCCCACGAAGGGGGAACGGAGTTCAAACAATGAAGAAACGGCGTTTTGCATGGACGCCGGTTTCCAATTTCTAGGGATCCCCACGAAGGGGGAACTGCTTTGGCCTTTATTACGGCCTCGATCTGTTTTGTCCAGGTTTCCAATTTCTAGGGATCCCCACGAAGGGGGAACGTTGTGGTTTAGGGATCACCTAGGGCGCAAGAATGGGTTGAAGTTTCCAATTTCTAGGGATCCCCACAAAGGGGGAACATGTTTCAGGAGCCTTCCTGAGGCAATTAAGGGCCTTCCGTTTCCAATTTCTAGGGATCCCCACAAAGGGGGAACTTCGGGCCTTGGCCCGGATCGTTTCGAGAGTGTCGTTCGTGTTTCCAATTTCTAGGGATCCCCACAAAGGGGGAACATCAACGAGGAAGTGGAAAGGTTGTATCGCTCTTGGGGGTTGTTTCCAATTTCTAGGGATCCCCACAAAGGGGGAACTAGGGCTTCGGTAGAGTTCCTACCCACCCAGATTCTCGTTTCCAATTTCTAGGGATCCCCACAAAGGGGGAACGATGGAATCGTATCGGTAAACCCAGTGAATACTCTAAGTGTTTCCAATTTCTAGGGATCCCCACAAAGGGGGAACCTCATAGACTACCTGCTAAAATTGGGGTGCACTTTAAACACGTTTCCAATTTCTAGGGATCCCCACAAAGGGGGAACTTCGAAAACGTCGTTCGTTGCATCGCTGGAGTTCTTAAGGCGTTTCCAATTTCTAGGGATCCCCACAAAGGGGGAACTTGATTGTCAATGGGCCACTGGCCCTGATGGCGTTTGCGTTTCCAATTTCTAGGGATCCCCACAAAGGGGGAACCGCGCATTCTAAACGCTGCGTTCCAAGCACAGCTAGATTGGTTTCCAATTTCTAGGGATCCCCACAAAGGGGGAACAACACAGCGACTTTGATTTCGAGGGAGTCAACCAAGTAGAAATGTTTCCAATTTCTAGGGATCCCCACAAAGGGGGAACTCGTCGTTGTTGGTACAACTGAGGGGTCTGACATCTATATGAAGTTTCCAATTTCTAGGGATCCCCACAAAGGGGGAACGCTCTTCGAACTCCTGTTCAGGAGGAAGCGGGAGATGGTTTCCAATTTCTAGGGATCCCCACAAAGGGGGAACCTGAGGTATTCCAACCGAGCCTACTTAATCTATCCTCTAGTTTCCAATTTCTAGGGATCCCCACAAAGGGGGAACTCTACCCCCATTAAACCCAAGCAGGGCAAGGGATGCAAGACCCATTTGCGAGGGATCCGAGAAAAAGTTGGCAAAAGGAGCTTTGGCGAGGGGGCTTTGGGGCCTGAAAGCCTTGTGGCGTAAGGCGTCGAGGGATCTGACGAAAGAATCAGCCTTTTGGGGTTTTGGTGGATCGCTCGCAGAGCTGCGGATACCGTTTTCTTGTGTTTTTGGCAACATGAGGCTCAGGGGGCGGTGAGGAGGGTTTTGGATAGAGCTGAAGCGCCTATAGTGGGGGAAGTTCTCCGGCTTCCGTGGCTGTCGATGTCGGATCTCACCCTTACAGAGAAGCTTCTAGCCGGGATCCAGGCCCAGCAGGCTGGCGACCTGCGGACAGCAGAAGCCATCTACTCAGAAATTCTGGTGGAGTTTCCAGATCAAGCCGACGCTCTCCATCTGCTGGGGACGGTGGCCCACGCCAAAGGGGAGGGGGAATGGGCGGCTGCTTTGATTGCCGAGGCCATTGAGCTCAATCCCCGCGTAGCCCTTTATCATCACAACCTGGGCGTTGTCTATGAGTCTTTGGGGCAACTGGAAAAGGCTCTATCTTGCTATCGGCAGAGCCTGAGCCTCAATCCCAAGGCTTACCTTTCTGCCTTTCAAGCGGGCAAGATTCTTGTTAACCTAGGCCGCCACGAAGAGGCAATCTCCTTGCTGGGCTCCCTGTTAGAAAATCCAGATCCACTAGCAGGGATCCCTTGGGCTGAGGTGCATTTTTATCTGGGGATAGCCCATCGCGAGCAAGGGGAACACAGCGCGGCTCTGGATCACCTGGAAAAGGCATGGACTTTGGATCCTAACTTGGTGCAAGCCCGCTGGCTTTACCACCTCTATCTGCCGGCTATCTATCAGGATGAACAGGAGCTGCACCGCTTTCGCTTGCGCTTTGTAGAACACCTGGATCGCCTCATTCAGGAGACGCCTCTAGACACCCCAGAGCAGCGGCGGCTTGCCTTTTTAGGGTCAAGTTGGGGAACGCCTCACCTTCTGCAGTACCAGGGCTACGACGACTTGGAGCTGCAGAAGAAATACGCTCAGTTGGTGCAGCGCATTGTGAAAGCCTCCTACCCCGATTGGGAGTATCTCCCCCGGCAAGCCCGGCCAGGGGATCCCATTCGCGTTGGGTTTGTCTCGGCCTCCATGCGCGCTTGCTCTTACAGCCGCCTTTCTTTGGGGTGGGTGAAGTACTTAAAGGCCAGCTCCAAGCAGCCTTTCCAGGTGTTTGCCTATCACTTGGATCCCAGAGTTGATTTCCTGACGGAGCAATACCGTCAGCATGCCGATGTCTTCCGCCACATTCCCACCGGCTTTGAAGAGGCTGCCCGCCAAATTTTGCAGGATCAGCTGGATGTTTTGGTGTACTTGGAAATTGGCCTTTCTCCCCTTATGTTGCAACTGGCGTCCCTGCGGCTAGCCCCCGTCCAATGCTCCACCTGGGCTCATCCGGTTACTTCGGGACTGTCGACCATTGACTACTTTCTCTCCAGCGACCTCATGGAGCCTGAAGATGGGCAGGCTCACTACAGCGAAACCTTGGTCCGGCTGCCCCGCCTGGGTACCTGTTTTGAAAAGCCCGTTTTGCCTCCCCAGAGACGTTACCGCGAGGACTTTGGTCTGCCTCAAGAGGCCGTTGTCTATCTCACCTGCCAGTATTTGGGCAAGTACCTGCCGCAATACGACTACCTTTTTCCGGCTATTGCTCGGCAAGTGCCCAGGGCCCAATTGGTCTTCCTGGCCTTGCCCAATGCTGCCATTGGTCAGCGCTTCTGGCAGCGGCTTGCCTCCATCTTTTCCAGCTATGGTCTTGCGGTGGAAGACCACTGTCGAATCCTGCCCGCCTTGGACCACCAAGACTACCTGGATCTCAATCGCTGCGCTAACGTCATGCTGGACTCCTACGGCTGGTCGGGCGGGATCACCACCCTGGAAGCCATTGCTGCCGGCTTGCCGGTGGTCACCTGCCCTGGCCGGTTCCTGCGGGGCCGCCACACCTACGCCATCCTCAAAAGAATGGGCCTTGAGCTTTTAATTGCCCCAGACCTCCAGCGCTACGAAGAGCTGGCCGTACAACTGGGAACGGATCCCCAATTTCGGCAGCAAATCGCTCAGCAAATCCAAGAGCGGCGCGACTTGCTTTTTGAGGATCAAGACTGCGTGGCGGCCTTAGCTCATTTCCTGCGCCAGGCTGTCTGCCAGAAGCTGGCATGCCATACTCTCCCTATAGAAGCCTCCTAGTCCCCCACAGCAAACCCTTTGGTAGAGTAGTACGGCTACTCCAGGGATCGTGGCGGAATGGTAGACGCTACGGACTTAAAATCCGTTGTTCCTCAAGAACGTGAGGGTTCGAGTCCCTCCGATCCCATTACTGCAGCCCTGTTTGCTCTAGCAAGGCAAGTAGAGCCGGAACCGGCACCCAGGCATCCTCCCGATCCAGCTCTGGGCTAGCCAGCAGGGCCACCAGGGCAGGGTCGCAGGTTGGGGCCACTAGGGGAAAGTAGTTTAGCCCCACCACCTGGGCAAGGCTCCAGAAGTAGGGGAGCACGGCGTTGCTGGGGAAGATCTCGATGGCAACCGTGCCAGGCTGACAAAAGGCAAGGTTGGTCAGGCCCGCCCCGTGGATCCCCATGACTGCCTCTGCTTTTTGCATCAAGGCTATCTGTTCGGCTAGGGAAAGGACTTCCAGTTGCACAGGCACAAAGCCCCAGGGGCGCAAGGCCTCCAGCACCTCCGCCTCGTTGATGACCCGCCGCCAGCGAGCAGCACGACGGCTAATGTAAACCCGCCGCGGCAACAAGGGATCCGCCGCCTGCCCCAGAGGAACCAGTCGCTGCAGCACCTTCCAGCCCCTGGGGGTTAGACACCCCACCGGCCCAGCCAGCGAGGGCACAATGAGGTTCTGCGCTTGCAGATGGGATCCCCCCACCTGCTCGAAGCTTAGAAGGCGTTCTGTGGGGATCCCCAGGGCAGCTAAGCTCTGCACCTGGAAGGGCTTGCCCTGGTAGCCGTGGAGCAAGATGGGAAGGTCTTTTTCGAGGAAGCCGGCGCGGCGTAGAAGATCGAGGGCGGGCAGGATGTCCACCATCCAATGGAAGTAGTTGACTGCCCCCAGGGGCAAGAGGGCAGCAGAGCCCTCCAGCGGAATTGGCGGCGGCAGGTGAGGCAAGTCCCAAATGGGGTGGTGTTCCAGGTGCTCCGACTTCCAGTCCCAGTCGAGAAACTCCGGCGGTGGCAAGCCGGGGGAGACATCGGCCAGCAACTCCCTCCTACGGGTAAGCACGGCGCTGGCAAAGCTGGCGTAGAGGTGGCGGGGATAGTGGCCCACGTGCACGGATCCCTGCGGGATCTGGGCCACAAAGGTCTCGGCTAGCGGGATCCGCTGTGAGCGCAGCTTTTGCCCAAGGGCAGGGTCAGCCGTCGGAGGGGCTTGCAGGTAGAGAACCCCTTCTGGATCCAACACCTGGTAGCTGCCCTCGCCCGTGGCCTGGTGCCACTGCCGGGTGGTGAGGTAGCCCTGGCTGGGCACGGGCAGGGAGTCGCCGGCCCTGGGCGATGGGCTCTGGCAGGCCGGGGAAGGGGGGGCTGCCTCTGCAGGGATCCAGCGCTGCCGCCAGAGGCGATACCGCTCTTGCCAAAGCTTGCCCGGGGATCCCTGGAGGGCCTGCTCCAGCTCCAGCCGCAGGAGGCTGTCTCTGCCGCTGCCTTCACACCAAGCCTGCAGCCACTGCCGCTCGGCAGCCAGCGCCTGCTGGAACTTCTCCCAAGCTGCCTGGGGGTCGTCCCGCCGCACCTGGGCCTCCGCCCAGTAGCTGTAGAGCTCCGCTGTCTGGGTGCCCCGCGCCGCTGCCTCCTGAAAGCAGACCACCGCCTGCTCCAGCTCCCCCAGATCCAGCCAAGCCAGGCCCATCTGCACCCAGGGATCCCCCCAGTCTGGCCTTAGCCTGGCCGCTTCTTGGAGAGGGGAGAGCGCCTCGCGCAGCCGGCCCAACTTGAGCAGGGCCAGACCCCAGCGCCAAAAGCTTTCCGCGGCTGTTGGATCCCAGCGGCAGGCTTGCTCAAACCACTCTGCTGCTTCTAGCCACAGCCGACGGCGCTCCTGGACTCGGCCAAGGCGATGGGCGGCCAGCGCCTGCCTAGGTTCTAGCTCGGCGGGAAGGGAGCCCTCCACCAGTTGCCGATACAAGGCTGCCGCCTGCGGCCAGTGGCCTCTTTCCCACAGCCCCTCCGCCAGCTCCTGCAGCCCTTTTGCCCAGCAGCGGCTAGCTTCTGGCTCGCTCAGGCCTTTTCCCATTAGCAGCGCCACTCCCTCCTGCCAGGTAAGCTGGGCTTCCAGCTCTCGCCCTAGGAGCAGGTAGGCGGCTCCCAACCACCAGTAGAGCAGGGGATGCTGGGATCCCTGCTCCAACTGCTGCAGCAGGTCTTGGGCAACCGATTCATATGCTCCCTGCTCCCAATGGCTCTGGAGAGGGTCTTGGGCAAGAGGGGTAGAGGCCATGGCTTTTGCTGAGAAGGGAGCTGAGCAGGAGTGTTACAAACTGCAACAACCTCCCCACTCCGGGCGCATCCCCCTAGTATTCTAGGCTTGGCTTCTCCCTCAGGGGTCCGGCGTCCCTACTTCCTCGACGGCAAGAGGGGGGTGGAGCAGGGCTCGTAGTTTTGGTTGGAAACTTTTCGGTAATCGATAAGCGGAGTTTAAGAATCGATGGGTATCAACGCATCCGGCGGCGCCGTCCTCTCCAGTCCGCGTCTTTACCAAACTCTGCCCCTATCGACCATCTCCCAGGCGGAACAGCAGGATCGCTACCTGTCGCGCACTGAGCTGGATCGCCTCGAGGACTTTTTCTCCACTGGCCTAAAACGGCTGGAGATTGCCGAGGTTCTTGCGGCCAATTCTGAAATCATTGTCAGTCGGGCCGCCAACCGCATCTTCACCGGCGGCTCCCCCATGGCCTATCTGGAGCGGCCAGAAGCCACCCAGGATGAGAAAGAGGCCTTCAAGCTGGGCACGGCCTTCTACGTGGAATCCACAGGGGGCTTTATCGAGGCCATCCGCAACCTCTTCAGCGCCAGTGGCGTCGAGATCCCGCCCAACTTCCGCCCCATCAGCATCGCCCGCTACGGGGCTGCCAACATGCGCAAGTCGCTGCGGGATCTCAGCTGGTTCTTGCGCTACGTCACCTACGCCCTTGTGGCCGGGGATCCCAATATCCTTGTGGTTAACACCCGTGGCCTGCGGGAGATTATCGAAAATGCCTGCTCCGCCGAAGCCACCATCGTTGCCCTCCAGGAGATGAAGCGGGCCTCGGCCAGCTACTTCCGCAGAGATGCAGAGGCGGTGGCCATCATCAACCAGTATTTTGACGTCTTGTTGAGCGAGTTCATTGCCCCTGCCCCCTCCGACAAGCTGCGGCAGCGCAATGCTAGCACCGCCGACGGCCTGCCTCTGCAGGGACTCCAACTGCCCCAGGTCTACAGCTTGGCGGCAGAAAAAGTGCCCGTCTTTGCCATGAAGCCGGGGCTCTCCAACGCCGAGAAGGAGGAAGTGATCAAGGCTGCCTACCGGCAGGTGTTTGAGCGGGATATCCGCCGCGCCTATGGCCTCAAGCTGGCCGACTTGGAGTCCAAGGTGAAAAACGGCGAGATCTCCATGAGGGAGTTCATCCGCCGCCTAGGCAAATCAGACCTCTACCGCAAACAGTTCTACGAGCCCTACATCAACAGCCGTGTGGTGGAGCTGGCCTTCCGCCACTTCCTGGGGCGGGCCCCAGAGACCCGCGAGGAGGTGCAGACCTACTTTGCCATCGTCTCCAGCAAGGGCTTGGCAGGTCTGGTGGACGCCCTGGTCGACAGCCGCGAGTACAGCGACTACTTTGGTGAGGAGACGGTGCCCTACCTGCGCAAGCTGGGGGTGGAAGCCCAGACCAGCGCCAACTGGGGGCCCAAGTTCGACCTTTACAACTACGCGGCTCCTCGCCGCAAGGTGCCACAATTCATCACCCTCTTTGCCCGCTACAACCGTCCTCTGCCGGATCAGCACCCCTATGGTGTCGGCAACGACCCGCTGGAGATCCAGTTTGGCGCCATCTTCCCCAAAGAGACCCGCTCCCTCAACGCCAGCCCGGCCCCCTTCAACAAGGATGTCAAGCGCATCCTCATCCGGCGCGGCTTTGCTCTTACCAACGCTCGCACCAACCCCAAGGCGGTCGGGGATCCCGGCAGCCTTGGCCCCAAAGTCTTCAAGCTTACCCAGACCCCTGGGGATCGCAGCCGGCGGCTAGGGGTACGGGCTGGGATTGTTGGCAGCGAAGTCTCGACGCAAGCGGTCATCCGCGCCTGCTACCAGCAGGTGTATGGCTATGTGCCCTACGCCGGCCAACGGCTAACCCGCTGGGAAATCAAGCTGGAATCCGGAGAAATCAGCGTCAGAGAGTTTGTCCGCCAGTTGGCCAAGTCGGATCTCTTCCGCAACAAGTACTGGTCTAGCCTCTACGTCTGCAAAGCCATCGAGTTCATTCACCGCAAGCTGCTGGGCCGGCCCACCTACGGGCGGCAGGAGATGAACCGCCTGTTCGACATTGCCTCCAAGCAGGGCTTCTACGCCGTGGTAGACGCCATCCTCGACAGTGAGGAGTACCAGCAGGTCTTTGGGGAAGATATCGTGCCCTACGAGCGCTACCTCACCCCTGCTGGCCTAGCGCGGCGGCGGATGCGCCCTGGATCCAGCGACATGGCCGTGGTTACCCGGCCCATCCGCACCGACGACGATATCCCCCTCTTCGTCAAGCTGGGCCAGCCTCAGGACAAGCCCTCCGGCGAGCTGGAAATCCAGCGGCGCGTCCAGCAAGGGGTGCCCAGGATTCGTCAGGAGATCCCTGTCTTCAAGCTCACCAGCTTGGCCAACAAAGCCGAGGTCAACAACCTCATCCGCGCTGCTTACCGGCAGATCTTCGAGCGCGACATGGACATCTACAACATCAGCGCCGAGCTGAGCTCTGCCGAGTCTAAGCTGCGCAATGGCGAGATCACCGTCAAGGAGTTTATCGAGGCGCTGGGGTGCTCCGAACTGTACCGCGCTGAGTTCTATGCCCCCTACCCCAACACCAAGGTCATCGAGCTGGGCACCAAGCACTTCCTGGGCCGCGCACCCCTAAACCAGCAGGAGATCCGCAAATACAACCAGATCTTGGCTACCCAGGGGTTAAAGGCCTTCGTGCGCGCCCTGCTCAACACCCAGGAGTACCGGGATCTCTTTGGCGAGGACACGGTGCCCTACCGCCGCTTCCCCACCCTGCCGGCAGCCAACTTTCCCAACACCCAAGAGCTGTATGGCCGCCTCACCAAGCAAAACAAAGAGTTGGTGGTACCTAGTTTTAGGCCGGTGGGGAAAAACGATCGCAGCTAGCTCCTTCTTGCTCTTGGGAGAGGGCTAGGCGGCGTAGCCCAAGTGTCGCAGTGCTGCAGGGGTAACTACCCGCCCGCGGGGTGTGCGCTGCAGATAGCCAATCTGCAGGAGATAGGGCTCGTACACCTCCTCGATGGTCTGGGGATCCTCGCCGGTTATGGCCGCCATTGTCTCCAGGCCCACCGGCCCTCCCCCAAACTGCTCCACCAGTAGGGTTAGCAACTTGCGATCCGTCCAGTCCAAACCCATGGGATCCACCTGGAACAACTCCAAAGCAGCAATGGCAACCTCGCGGCTGATGTGGCCATTGCCCCGAACCTGGGCATAATCGCGCACTCGCTTGAGAAGGCGGTTGGCTATGCGAGGCGTGCCTCGAGAGCGGCGAGCGATCTCCTCGGCTCCCTCCCGATCAATGGAGGTGTTCAAGAGGCGGGCGCTGCGCAACACAATTTCCGCCAGCTCGTGAGGCTCGTAGAAGCGCAGCCGCTGCACCTGACCAAAGCGATCCCGCAGCGGCGAGGTCAGAGCGCCAATGCGGGTAGTGGCTCCGATGAGAGTAAAGCGCTCCAGGGGTATGGAGGTAATGCGGGCAGAGCGGCCTTTGCCAATGGTGATATCGAGGCGAAAATCTTCCATTGCCGGATAGAGCAATTCCTCCGTAACCTTAGGCAGGCGGTGGATCTCGTCGATAAACAGCACGTCGCCCCGCTTGAGACGCACCAAGTAGCCAGCAATGTCGCGGGGGCTCTCCAGCGCTGGAGCCGTGGTCATGTAGAAGCGGGATCCCATCTCCGCTGCCAGCACTGCCGCCACGGTGGTTTTGCCCAGGCCAGGGGGCCCGTAGAACAAGAGGTGATCCAGAGGCTCCCCGCGGGCGCGGGCGGCTGCAATGGCAATCGAGAGCACTTCCTTGAGCTCCGTCTGGCCGATGTACTCAGCTAGGGTGCGCGGGCGCAAGGAGTCTTCCTGGGCTTCGCCAGCCTGAGCCTGGGGCTGCAGCAGCCCCCTTCCTGCTTCGCTTGCGTCAAGAGGCGACTCTGGGCTTCGTTCTCGAGAAGAAATAATTGCCATCTGTTACCTGCAGATACAACGGCCCAACTTTAACTTTAAAAGGCCAAAGGGGAAAACGTCGCGGTCTTTCTAGCCGCCAGGAGAATTGCGGCAACCAAAAAACCCCTGGCGCTGGGGCCAGGGGAAGTAGAGTCAGGAAACCTGGGGAAGCACTAGCCCCGCACAGCCGGCGCT
>NZ_JANSHU010000035.1:0-10029 GCF_047461755.1 Synechococcus sp. R65.1
TCCCCATCCTTTCCTTGAGCTGCCAAAGCAAAGGCCAAAGCTAGATGGGCGCCGAAGTGGTGCGGCTTTTTCTGCAGGGCAAGGCGCGCACAGCTTTCTGCTTCTTGGAGTTGGTCAGAAAACTTGTAGACTTCTGCCTTTGCCAGGAGGCTCTCAACAAAGTGGGGACAAAGGGTTAGGGCTTTGTCAAAGTAATCCAGCGCCTTGGGAAAGTCATAGTTAGCTACGGCCAATTGTCCAAGGCAGTAGAGTGCTTCTACCTGCTGTGGGTTGAACTGCAGTGCCGCTTGGTAGGCGCTTGCAGCTCGCTCCCTTTCGCCACTTCCCAACAGCGCACTTCCATAGTTGACCCAAGCGTCGGCATAGGTTGGGTTAAGCTCAATTGCCCGCAAGGCAACCGCTTGCGCTTCAGGCCATTTGCCAATCTCTTGCAACAGAGCTGAAAAATGGCTGTATATCTCGGCATCCTCGGGATAAGCCAGCAGTGCCTGCCGGAAGAGAGCTTCACTTTCCTCATAGCGCTCTTGGGCATTAAGAGATAGGGCCAGGGCAAGCAGGGCCTCGCGCTGATTGGGCTCAATGGCAAGAGCCCGCCGAGCTGCCTCTTCCGCTGCCACTGCCTCCCCCTGTTTCCAGCGCACCTGGGCAATAATGGCCCAGGCCAGGGCAAGACCTGGGTTTTTGGCAAGTAGCCGCTGGGCTTTTTCCAAAGCAAGGGCTGGGTTGCCACTGTTGTAGGCAGCTGCTGCTTCCTGTAGCTCGCTGGCTTCTTCCTCGGTGGGGGGCTGCGTTGCTGGCAGAGGGTCAGGAGAGGGAGCTTCTCCCTTCAGGGTGGCGGCCGCTAGCCGCGCAGTTAGCTCGACAACAGCGGGCCCTTCCAAACCGTGGGCGCACGCTTCGGCAAGAACCCGCTCGGCCTCCCCGTATTCACCACACTCCAGCAGGGCTTCAACCAAAGCTAGCCAATATTGACCAACCGTTGGATTGGCGCTGACTGCCGTCATCAAATGGGACAGTGCCGACCGGGGCTGCCCCCGCTGACGGGCAAGTTGGCCCAGAAGGTGGTGGGCGTAGTGGTGGCGGGGGGCAACCTGCAGGATGGCCCGATAGAGCCGCTCTGCTTCTTCCAGGTGCCCCTGCTGGTGGTGGTCAATAGCTTGCTGCAGAAGGTTGCTTAGCTCCATCATCGGCCCTCTAGTTTGGGCAAGGCATAGGGATGAGCAGAATGCCAGTAGTCGACTAGTTGCCCTTGGTGCTCGATAAGCACCTGCTTTGGCTCTATCCCAAGCCTAGCCATCTCGGCAACAATGTCAGCGGCGCGCCATTGGGTTGGGATGATGACCACGTCTGGGGTCTGCGTTTTCAGCTCCTCTGGGCTGACAATTTGCTGGCCAACGCCGGCAACATAGGTGCCAACTTTGTTTGGATCGGAATCGACAACCCAGGTAAGCCAATTGGTCTTAACCCCAAAGTGGTGCATGAAGGCTGCCCCTTTCCCCGTGCCTCCCCAGAGGGCAACTCGCAGGCCACTGTTAGCCAGCTCTTGAAGCTGGGCAGCAATTTTGCGGCGAGCCTCTTGGCTGCCTTGCTCAAATTTGGCTGCTGCTTCAGCCCGGAGCCGCCAGGCTAGCGGTAGCTGCAGCTCAACGATGGCCACCACCACTTCCCCATCGTAGGCGTGCCACAAGCTCACAATTGCACCGACGCGCTGTAGCAGGGCACGCAGCGACTCAGTGCTAAACTGCTGGGGGTGTTCGTAGTAAAAATCCACCAGTCGCCCTGTGGCAAAGACCCGGTCGATACAGGGCACTTCAACAAGCAGGCGCACAGTCTTTTTACAGCAACCTGCAGCCCATGCCAACTGCTGTAGGAAGGCTGCTGGTTGGCTAAAGTGCTCCAGGACATGACGCATCACCACCAGATCCGGCTGGAGGTGCAGCAGATCTTCAACAGGGTCAAAAAGCCGCGCCTCAAATTGAAACTCACTGGGGAAGTCGTCCGGTTGGTGAGGGTCAAATCCAATGTACCGCCCTTGCCGGCGAGCAGCCAAAGACCGCAGAAAGTGACCACAACCGCAGCCAATCTCAACCACGGTTGGGTTCTCAGGTAGGCGGGTCAGCACCTCATCGACCAGTTGCGCCAGATGCCGGTTCCACAAGACCCCGGCGTTGAACATGAGGCTCGGCTGACTGCCGTACGGGACATCCTCATAGCGGAAGGCGCGATTCCAGACATGGCCACAGGCAAGGCACTGCACAAAGTCAAGCCGATAGGGGGGCATGGCCCGTGCCTCCTCTTCAGTACGTGGCCAGCCCAATATGGCAAGTGGCGCAGCCCCTCCGTCAAAAAAAGGGTGAGCCACTGATTCGCCACAGGCAGGACAGGGATCCGTATAAAGAGGAGTCATGCTGATACATTTACGCTGAACACTGCTGAATATTATCGCTCAACAGTGCAGCGATTGCATCCTGCTCATTACTGAACAGGAAGGCGGTATCCCGCAAAGCCCTGAGCATAACGCCCAGAGCGCCTTGCCAATCTCGTGGTAGCTTATGGTTGCACTTTGGGCATGTGAACACTTTTGCGCCACCTAATTTAGTGTGGATGTGCCCACACTTGGTACAGGTTTTACTGGTGTACGCTTCCGATACTTCCACGACAACCACGTTTTTCTTTTGGGCTTGAAACTTCAGGAACTGCTTGAACCGATAGTGCGCCCAGGTGAGCATCGCCCTCGCCGTCTTGCTACCAAACTTCCTCCCCGCCTTGGCAACCATCTTGGCTGACTCGAAAGTGGGGAGGAATATCAATCGGTAGTTATCCGTTAGGAACGCCGCTACCTTGCGATGGCACTCGTCCACCAAGTTCCTGATTCTCTCCCGCAGACGAAACGCCGCTTGCCGCATTCGCCTACGCTTGAGTCTCGGCGCTTTACTCAGCCTAGATTGCAGATCGTCTAGGTGGTAGCACAGCCGAACGATCCTGCCAAAGTCTCCCTTGGCGATATCTAAAAAGCCCGCCCCATCAAACCCTGTAAGGAAGCTTCTTACTCCAGGATCAAGTGCGATCACCCCCTTTGCTAACGAACACTGCTCGTTCACGGGCTCAGGAAAGATGGCATACCATCTGTCTTTCACCCGCATTAGCTCAGTTCCACGTACCCACTCTCTGGGCATCTCCTCGGATGCACGGAACGCCAAACCTCGGGTGAGTTTCGGATACCACGTCCCATTGCGAAAGTTGCCGGCGTTGAATTGCAGCGTATGCGACCTGTCCCGCACACTGCGAAACCTCGCGTCTTTGCTTCGGCGGAACGCCAACCACGCCTCGACGACCGCGTTCTGTTTGATGTGACAGGGGACATCTTTCACCCACTGGGGCAGGTCGGAGCGCAGGATGATGTCCCTCAGCTTTCTGGCCGTTTTTGGGGCACCATGCTGACGCTGATAGGAAATCGCTTGGTTGTAGCAGTACCGGCACGCTGCTTGCCATTGCTTCCAAACTTTAGCCAGCGCTGGCTCCGGATAAATCCGTATCTTTCTCGATTGCAGCCCGATATTTCCTGAGTCCGTAGAGCCGACTACTGAAGCAGTGCAGGATGGTGAGGATATCCTCAACCAGTTCCTGCTGGGGAGAAAGGTGATCGTCATCGAGAACCAAGATTTCGCACCCGTATTGACGGCAGTACCACTCAACGAACTCAAATCCAAACCGGCAGAGTCGATCCCGGTGAGCGACCACAATTGTTCCGACATCTCCCGCACGGACTCGTTCCAATAAGGCAAGGAACTTTGGTCTTTTGAAGTCGAGACCGCCGCCAACCTCTCCGACCACTTCGGCTCCAGGATAGAGGTCAACCAGTCTTGCAATCTGTCTCTCCAAGTCTGGTTTCTGCCCTCGACTGCTGACTCGGGCGTACAAAACGACTCGTTTGGCTTTCTTTGGCGTTCTGTTCGCGTCAGCGGGCCGGAGGCCAATGTAGCTGTCGAGGTCATACCTTCTTGCCCTACCAGATGGAGTACGTATTGCTTTGATCCAGCCTTTCTGTTCCCATCGCCTCAAGGTGTGGAGACACACCCCAAAATAATCCGCCGCTTCTCTCGGTTTTACATACCTAGCCATACCAAGCAGCCATGCTGAACATACTGTACATTATTTTCAGTATAGTCCAGCGTATCATTGACCAGAGTTATGCTCCCGAACGTTGCCTATGGGGTAGCGTGCCTGGCCATCGGCGCAACAGTGGGCTACCACACCCGTTGCCGTGATTGATATGTCAAACCAGCGAGTGCAGGCTATGGGCGGTGCCGTGGGAGGCGACACATCGACCTGGCCAAGCCAGTTCATGCGCGGAAAAATGCTAACTTCGAACAATGGATACGTTGTCCTTACCCAGGTAATGAAATCCTCATCAGCTGCTGTGCCGTCTCCAACACGGGATAGCACAATGCGCATTGGCAAGCGTCCCTCAGCTTTTGCTTTGTGAAGTCTGTCCAGGCTTTCGCGAGTCCGTCTGTAGGGCAACTTCATCGTTGCCTCGTATTCGTCTGGGCGGTGATCGTTGAAGCTAACCCACAAGTAACCAAGATTGGGAAACTGTGTTAATCGTTCCACAATCCGCTCGTTGATGAGGGAGCCATTGGTAGTCAAGGTGATGGTAGCGTGCGGTAGCTCAGACTGAAGATATGTAAGCAAATCGAAGATCCGTGTATCCAAAAATGGCTCATTAACCTTAAAAGGACTTAATTGAAAGCGATGAAGACGCGGAATGTCTTTGAGGTCATTGACAATTTTTTCTATTAGAGAATCATCCATCTTTGCTACCTTTCTTTCCAGTGAAGAATAGGGACAAAAGTTGCAGGCAGCGTTGCAACGTGCCATCGTTTCCAGATGGACATGAGCTGGAAAGTCAATGTATGAACTCTCCCGCATCGCCAGAGCTCTGCGCTGATAGTCCAGCAAGTTCGGCGGAATTGTGCTCATCTCACTGTCCTCCTGCAGCATGCAATTGTCTACTCATTAAAACATTGCAACAGGCTCCCCCGTGTGGGCGCTTCGCACCCCTAGCAGGAACGCTGCTGCCTGCGGTAATTCTAATCTAGAGAACTTGTCCGAACTATTCCCTCTGGAGAGCCATGAACTGGCAACACCTCTTCACTCGCGCTTTTTGGGCGGCGACCCTCGCCAGCTTGGGCCTGCCGGGAGCGGTTCTGGCCCAGGCTAACCTGCGGGAGCTCCCTCCGGACTTGGCAGAACAGCTCACCACGGAGCGGATTTTGCAAGCCTGCGCCGCCAACCAAGCCGATACCCTGCCCAGCCCCTTCCCGGACGTGGTGCCGACCGACTGGGCCTACAAGGCGGTGCTCACCCTCTACTACTGTGGGGCCTACCGGGGGGCTATCCCACCGGAGCAATTCCGGCGTTACCTGGAGCAACAACGGGGATCCCAAACCTAGAAGGCTGGCTCTACTTCAAAGATCGGTACATTTCCTCAATAAGGTGAGCGTAGCGCTCCGCCACGGGGTTGCGCTTAATTTTCAGCGTCTGGGTCATGAGGCCATTTTCCACACTCAAGGGCTCTGGCAAGAAGCGAAAGTCAGCAACTTGCTCGTCGGGCCGATAGCCAGGGCGCTCTTGGATGCGGCGGCGTACTTCTTGCAAGATGAAGCGGCGCACCTGCGGGTGAACGAGCAGCTCGGTCTCGGCAGTAGGGATCCCTTGTTCAGCAGCCCAGGCCTTGAGGGCGTCGAGGTTGGGGTAGATGAGGGCAGCCAATTTTTTTTGGTCTTGCCCGACGATCACAATCTGGCTGATGTAGGGAGATTGCAGGCAGGCATCTTCCAGTGGCTGTGGCTCGACATTTTCGCCGTTGAGCAACACGATCACGTCCTTGGCCCTGCCGGTGATCACCAGTTGGCCGTCGGGAGTGAGCCAGCCTAGATCCCCGGTTTCAAACCAGCCATCAGAGCTGAGAACTTTAGCGGTGGCTTCTGGATTGTTGTAGTAGCCCATCATCACCTGCGGGCCACGGGCCAGGATCAACCCCTTTTGGCCAGGGGGCAAGGGCTGCCGGGTTTCCGGATCGACAATGCGAAACTCCGTCCCTGGCAGCGGTGGGCCAGCCGTACCGCGCACGTTGTTGTCAGGACGCCGCGCGCATAGCACTGGCGAGGTTTCCGTGAGGCCGTAGCCATTCAAGATGGAAATCCCAACAACTTCATAGAACAGATCCAGATAGGCAGGTAGGGATGCGCCGCCGCTAATAGCATGTTGAAAATTGGGGCCTAGTGCTTGTCGCACCTTGCGGTAGATGAGCCAATCGGCCAGCCGATGCAGGGGCCAGAGCAGCCAATGTTGCCAGCGAGCCCGTAGGCGCACCCAGGGGCTGACTCCGTAATGCAAAATCGACTGGTTGCGAGCTATCCGTCCAGAGAGCACATGGCTTTCACTCACCGCCATCAGAGCGCGGATTAGCCACTGCAGGAGGGGGCTTTTCTCTTTGAATTGCCGCTGGATCCCTTCATAAACGGTTTCCCAAATGCGCGGCACTGCCACCAAATAGTGGGGCTGCTCCTGTTGAAAATCTTGTTTGATAAAGCGGGGGCTGGTATAGACCAGCGTGCAGGCGCGACTAAGGAGAAAATACTCGCAAGCCCGCTCATAAGAGTGCCAAGTGGGCAGAATGCTCAACACCTTGTTCCCCGGTTGGGGCTGTACGACCGCGCCCAAGTTCTCCACCTGGTGCATGAGGTTGCCGTGGCTGAGCATCACCCCCTTGGGCTGACCGGAGGTCCCGGAAGTGTAGATGATGGTGGCTAACTGAGATCGCTCCAACTTGGGGGGCTCGTAGCGGTGTTCTCGCCCTGTTTGCAGCCACTGAGAAAAATTCACTACTCCTGGCTCTTCTTCGTCCGAAAGCAGCAGCAGCCGCTCTAGACCCAGCTCCTCCACAACTGACCGAACCCGTGCCAGCGTCTTCACATCCTGGGCAATCAAAGCGGTGCTCCCAGAATGACGCAAAATGTAGCCCAGCTCCGCTGGATCCGCTACGGCGCTGCGCGGCACATTGACTGCTCCTGTAAACAGCGTGGCCAGATCCGCCATCAGCCAGCGGGGGGAATTGTCGGCAAAAATGGCTACCCGATCCCCAGGGCGAATGCCCAAAGCCTGTAAGCCAGCAGCCAGCGTCTGAATGCGGCGGAACAGTTCCCCATAGGAAATCTCAAAGACCGGCTGGGCATGGGGATCCCTGAGGGCAGGCTGGTCAGCAAACTTCTCGGCTAGGACTTGCCAGACGTTGAGTAGAGTCGTCTCCGGGGCAGCGGGTGTAGCAGCAGCGGAGACAACGGTCATAGATCCGGGCCGTAAATCACGCTTACACTTTAACAGAGCGCGCACAAACTCGAAGGCAGTCCTCCAGGGATCCCTATGCGCATTGGCGTGCCCAGGGAGATTAAAGAGCAGGAATTCCGCGTCGGCCTAACACCAGCGGCGGTGCGGGTCTTGACTGAGCAGGGGCACCAGGTGTGGGTGGAAACTCAAGCGGGCCAGGGAGCCGGCTTTACTGACGAGGACTATGAGAAGGCGGGGGCCAGGCTGGCTGCTACTCCTGAGGAGATCTACCAGCAGCAGTTGGTGGTGAAGGTGAAAGAGCCCCTGCCTGCAGAGTATCCGCTGCTCCATCCGGATCTGATCCTATTTACCTACTTGCACTTGGCGGCTAGCCGCGAGCTCACCCAAGCCCTCCTGCGTTCGGGGGCCACCTGCCTGGCTTACGAGACAGTGGAGCTGGCCGATGGCTCCCTGCCTCTTTTGATGCCCATGAGCATGATTGCCGGGCGGCTCTCGGTGCAATTTGGTGCCCACTACCTCACCCGCCAAGCGGGGGGGCGAGGCGTACTGCTGGGCGGGATCCCAGGTGTGCCACCGGGACGAGTGGTGATTTTGGGCGGAGGAACCGTGGGTACAGAGGCGGCCAAAGTGGCCGTTGGCCTGGGAGCGCAGGTGCAGATTTTGGACATTAACCTGCAGCGGCTCAACGAGCTGGAGCTCATCTTTGGATCGCGAGTGGAGTTGCTCTACAGCACCCCCCAAACCATCGAGGAGTGCGTTCGCAAGGCCGATCTCGTGGTGGGAGCGGTGTTAGTGCCGGGCAGGCGGGCGCCAATTTTGGTGAGGGAGGAGCTGGTGGCCCAGATGCGGCCCCGATCCCTAATTGTGGACGTCGCGGTGGATCAGGGAGGCTGCATTGCCACCACTAGGGCCACCACCCATGCCCAGCCGGTTTACGAAGCCTACGGCGTGTTGCACTACGGCGTTCCCAACATGCCAGGGGCTGTCCCCTGGACCTCAACCCAAGCCTTGGTCAATGCCACGCTCCCCTACATTCTCAAGCTGGCCAACCTTGGCCTGGCCGCTGCCCTGGAACAAGATCTAGCTTTGGCCAAAGGGCTTAACATTCGCTCCGGCAAGCTCATCCACCCCGCCGTGCGGGCTACTTTCCCCGACTTGGCCAACTAGCTTTAGAGGCTGCCACTACTGGTGCTCGAAGACGTTGCTATACCCCAGCAGATCCAGCTCGACGAGGGTGGGAAGGTGCTGGAAGCAACGCTGCGCCAGTTCCCAGCGCTCCTCTCGCTGCAGCATCTGGGCCAACTTGTGGCGCACCGGGATCAAGTAGCGGACGTCGTTGGCTGCGTACTCCAACTGCTCCGCCGAGAGGGCATGGACAGCTCCCCAGTCGGAGCTCTGGGCTGCCTTGTTCAACTCGACCCCGCACAGCTCGCTCACCACATCTTTGAGGCTGTGCTTGCTGGTGTAGGTGCGAGCCAGTTTGCTAGCAATCTTGGTGCAGAAGACCGGCCAGACTTGGATCCCCAGGTGGTAGCGCAGCATGGCCAGGTCAAAACGGGCATAGTGGAAAATCTTCTCGATGCCGGGATCCGTCAGCAGCTTGGCTAGGAGAGGAGCCTGCCTGACGCCGCGGCTAAACCGCAGCAGCACCACCTCACCGGCAGCGTTGGCAAGTTGCACAACACAGAGTCGATCCCGCTGCGGGATCAAGCCCATCGTCTCTGTGTCCACCGCCAGGTAGGCTTCTCCGGCCAGGGCTTTGACCAGGTCGGAGGTAAGATCGTCGTCGCAAATCTGGAAGGGCTTCAGGGCCACGGGGAGCTCCCCTCAGGGCAGAGAAGGTGCTTGCCTTTCCAGAGCAGTTGCCAGCAGCCTCCAGCCCATCTGGGCTACCAGCTGGCTTTGACCACGCCGGGTAGCAGGCCGCGGTGAGCCATCTCCCGCAGGCTGTTGCGGCAGAGGCCAAAATCCCGGAAGTAACCACGAGGACGGCCCGTTTTCCAGCAGCGGTTGCGCAGGCGGGTGGGCGAGCTGGAGCGCGGCAGCTTTTGCAGTTGGGCATGCAGCTCCATGCGGGTAGCCTGGTCGAGGTTGGGATCAGCCAGCGCTGCCTTCAATTGCTGGCGCTTTTCGCGATACTTTTCAACCAAGCGCTGGCGCTTTTTCTCCCGCTCGATCATGCTTTTTTTAGCCACGGCTCACCTGTTTCCCCAATTTTTCAGCTCTACTAGGATAACGAGCAGGGGCAACTGGCAGCAAGGGGAGCCTGCCTATGGGTTAGGGGCACGCTAGTATTGCCGCCTGCGTGGTGCTTGCAAGCCACCGCTGCTGCTGGCCGCGAAGTGCTGGCGGATGCTACGCCATTACCTAGCAGGGATGGAGCTGGTACTGCAGGCGGGGTTCTCCTCTAGTCTTTGATTCGCCGGACAATTGGCCACTTTGTGGCATAACCAACCTTCTGCCTCGACGTAGATGGGCTGAGCGAGTAGGCTAGCCGGTACATCTTCTTGAGTAGGCGTTTTGCCTAGGCTAAAGTTGGCTCCGTCTTTAGCCGGTGTGCCCGCTAAGGGCAAGGAGCAACTACCTGCAGCTTGTGGGGAAGTCACGCCTGTGGAGATCCCTCTGGCGGGGTAGTAGAGGTGAACTCTACTACTAGCTACGGGTCGTGGAAGCAGG
>NZ_JANSHU010000036.1:0-9368 GCF_047461755.1 Synechococcus sp. R65.1
GTTTGACTGCGTTGACTACTTTTTCTGGTGTGTTTTGGTTGACCCAGTTCAACGCCTGCACAAAGGCATCCATTGTCTCATCCAACTTTGCGGCTTGCGACTGGGACACCTTGAGCTTGCAAGCTACGGTCAGGACTTGGGTCATGGTTCTATCGTAACTTCCGCATTCCTCCCGACACTGACCCTACGGGTACAGTGCGGGGCTCCTGCGATTTCTAGCTGATATCGGCCAAGGCACAGCAAGTCTTGGGGGATCCCGTTGGAGAGCTTTTCTTGAATGCTTGAATGAATGACTCCCACTGGGAGCTCAGCATGCTACCATTCAGACGGAAAGGGAGTAGTCAGGCGGCTTACCGCCCTCTGCATCGACATACTGGCTAAAAACAGCCCGGTGCAAGAGACAAAGCAAGCCCGGCAGGCTGCTTTGGTGACGAGACTTTCACTGAGTTCACGCAGAGGTGAGCTTGGTGAGTTCGTCTGACTTTCCCAGCCTTCGCCTCTAGGTGTGAACCGATTCCACACACAAGAGAGGTTGGAGGCTAAACGATGTGGGTTGGTTTTGCGTCAAGTTTGCTGTTGGTTACGGTAGCGGAGTTTGGGGATAAAACCTTTTTTACCCCCCTGATTCTGGCTATGCGACACCCGCGCCGCTGGGTTTTCTTGGGGACGTGGCTGGCTTTGGCCGTGATGACCTTGCTGGCGGTGGTGGCCGGGAAGGTGCTTTTCAAGCTGCTGCCGCCGCTGGGCGTGCGAGTGTTGTCGGCTGGGGTTTTTGCGGCTTTTGGGCTGAGAATGCTCTGGCAAGCTTACAAGATGACTCCCCAGCAGGAAAAAGAAGAAGAGGAAGAAGCCCTCAGGCTGGTGGAGCAGGCAGAAGAAAAAGGGGCGGGCCGCGGCGGTGCTTGGGCTGTGGTGTGGGAAGCCTTTAGCTTGACGGCCTTGGCCGAGTTCGGGGATAAAACCCAGATTGCCACCATCTCCTTGGCGGCTACCCACCCGGGATTGAGCGTCTGGGCAGGGGCTACCCTCGGCCATGGACTGATGGTGGGGCTGGCGGTGGTGGGAGGTCGTTTTTTAGCAGCTCACATCTCTGAACGCGCCGTGCATTGGGTGGGGGGCGGCTTATTTCTGGTGTTTGCGTTGCTGACCGGTTGGGAGTTGGCAGGATGAGGGATCAGCCAAATTCCTGTTCGATGATCCGCCATCGGGCAGTGATCACACCTGGCTCTAGGCTGAGGCGGCTGACGACAAGTTCTAGGGCCTGGTCATCGCGGGTCTGGGTGACTAGCTCTGCTTCGACTTTGACCAGATCGGGCTTGTCCTCCAGGTCTTCGCTGTAGAGGGCGCGCAGTTTGAGATGGGTGGGAGCTATACCCTGCAGGAGCAAGGCGCGGATGTGGGCCTCTGCTTGGCTTTTGCAGACAAATGAACACTCATAGACCAGTTCCAGTTCTGTGCCTTTCAAAGGCTGCTGGTTGATGCGGTAGCCCAGCGGACGCAGCACAACGTTGGAGATCAACACAGCTGCGGCCCCAATGGCAGCTTGGGGAATGTACCCCGATCCGGCAAAGGCTCCCACCGCGGCTGCACACCAGATGGTGGCGGCGGTGTTCAGGCCACGGACGCTGGCTCCTTCCTTAAGAATCACGCCCCCGGCCAAAAAGCCAATCCCCGATACCACTTGGGCCGCAATACGGGTCGGGCTGCTTTCATCAGGGGTGAGAACCGAGAGCATGACAAACAAAGCTGCACCCGTGGCCACCAGGGTATTGGTGCGCAAGCCGGCCATGCGCTGCCGCCACTGTCGCTCCAGGCCAATGAGGGATCCCAGGACAAAGGCAACGGCCAAACGCAAGGTGAAGTCAATCCAGGTCATGCTCCGGTTCTCGTGAAAGGGTAAAGTTTAGCCATCCTCATCTGGGATCCCCAGGGCTTTGGCCTCCTGTTCCAGAGCCTGCCAGAGGGTTTCCAGTTGAGCAAAGGCCACTTCTGGGGCCAGCTTACCACCCGTTTCTAAAGCGCAGGTTATGCTGACTCGATGGGCGTAGCGCTGCAGCAGCAACCGGAACTGAGCTGTGGTGGAAGGAGCTTTCAAAGTCATGGCACACCTCCTAAATGTTTGCTGTAACCCTTCGTTGGTCAAAGGACACCTCGTAAAAGTGCTCTGCGCCGCCGTCGCGATGGCCTTGTGGCGAGACTCTGAAAGGCTGATTTCTCAAGAAGGGCTGGATTATTCGTTCCTGGAACGCGCTTTGCCGGTGAGGTGCCCCCTGGATCCAGCGCCGGCGCAGCCCTAGAGCTCCACTTCAATCCCGACTAGCCAAGCCACCAGGGTGAAATACACCCAGAGGCCGGTGAAGTCTTTAATGGTGGTGATAAAAGGATCCGCTCCCGGAGCGTGGTCAAAGCCCAGCTTTAACATCGCCCAAGGCAAAATGGCGCCCAAGATAGCCCCCAAAGTGAGGACAATGGCCAGAGCCAAGCCCACCGCCAGACCCAATTGTGGGATCCCATTGGGTGCCCCCTGCCAGAAGTAGGCAATCACCCCAGCCGTGGCCCCCAGGATCACACCGATAATGCCACCAATGCTGGCTTCCCGCAGCAAATAGGGGAGAAACTGCCGCACGTTGATGTGGCCCCAAGCCAAGCCACGGGCAAAGATGGTCGTAGATTGGGTACCGACATTACCGCCCATATCCATGACCAAGGGGATGAAAACAGCCGCTGCCGTTACTGCTTGCAACACTTCCTCAAAGGTTTGGATCACTCCCCCCACCAACATGCCGCCAATCAAGGTGATGACTAAAAACGTGATGCGCAGGCGGACGGCATACCAACGGGAGCCTCTAACCAGGCGCTCGCTCCAAACCTTGTCTCGGCTGAGCAAGTTGCCCACCCCTGCTTGGGCCAGAGCGGCGTCGGTGGCTTCTTCTTCCACCAAGTTGATGACATCTTCAAAGGTGATATCTCCCACCAAGCGTCCTTCACTGTCGACCACCGGAATAGCCGGCAAGCCCGAATCCTTGAGCAAACGAGCTGCCTGGAGATCCCGGTCGGTAACCCGAGCAAAAGTATCCGATCCCTCAATCAGCTCCCGAATGGGCAAATCCGGATCTGCTTTCACGAGGCGCACGGTGCGAACCAAACCTTTGTAGAACCGCTGATCGTCCACCACAAAAATCACATCCAGCTCATCGTCTCCCAGTTGAGAGTCCCGCACGCTGGCCAGAGCAGCCCCGACGGTGATGGTATCCCGTACCGACAAGTAGCGCAGGTTCATCAGCCGACCGGCACTGCGCTCTGGATAACCCAGCAAGATATTCACTGCTTCCCGAGCTTCTGGGCTGAGGTTGGCAATGAGGCGCTTGGTTACTTTGGCCGGCAACTCCTCAAACAGACGTACCCGCTCATCAGGTGGCAGAGCTTCTATGAGCTGGATCACTTCTGGGCTTTCCATGCTGCGAATGAGATCGGCCTGCTCTTCGGGCCGCAGATACTCAAACACTGCAATGGCTCTGTCTTTTTCCAGCAAGCGAAAAGCCAGTACCCGCTGCCGAGGTGAAATCTCCATCAACTGCTGCACCAGCTCGGCAATGGGAGCGCGGTTGGCCTCTCGCTTGGCGGCTTCCAAGGAAGCAGGGGTTAGGAGATCGCGAAGAATGTTGTGCCGCATGATAAACCTCCGAACGTTGGGGTCAGCCGGGATGAAGAGAACCAGGAGGTCAACAGCCAACCGGTGCTCCAAGGCTCACAGGGAAGCCCTGAAACCCTTGGATGGCCGCGCAGCAAGCCGTAGGTCTAGCGCCAGGCCTCCAAGCCCAGCTTGGATCGCAAGCGCCCAAGCCGATAAAAGGGACTCCAAGGGATCCCCAGGCCTGCGGAAACCCCAAAACCCACAACGGGAAAGTCAAGGGGAATCCCCTCGGAATTACTCCTGATCTCCCCTTTTCTGAACAGGGCTGTACAAACCCATTGCTCAGGTAAGGCTCTGCTCAGCTCATCTGTTCGTCGCCGACTGAGAGAGCCACCCAAGTCAAAAGCTAGCCGGGAAAACTCTCCCACCCCTTCGCGTTGGCGAAACGGGATCCTCTCAAGCGACGACAGAAGCTGTCAGCGGGGAAAAGGAAGACACCAGTAAGAGCCCAGTCTTCAAGAACGTGCTCCTCGAAGACCATCCACTGGTGGCTGGCGCTACAACTACCGGAAGCGTCCATGCTGTTGAACGTTTTCCTCCAAAAAGGTTAAGCGAAACAACCCGGACAGCCAGAAGAGGATCTCTTCAGCTCCCTTTAGGCTAGTTGAAGGGGTGGGATCCCGTCAACCCTTTTTCTCCAGCTCATCCGGTGAAAAATTGGTGGGGCAGCTGGAGGGGTAAGATCGGGGTGAGCAGCAATAGCCCCCTTGTGGTTCCTCTCGTCTCGACATTGCCCTCAGCCTGACTCAGCAGAGTCTACATCTCGGTGGCTTGCGACCTTGAGCAACCCACACCCTTCGCCGCCTCTGTTTTGTTAGTGGTTTTTGTTAGTGGTTTGTTGGTGGCCTTGCTTCAATGAGCTGCGCTTCCCATCTCCTATAGGTGCCGATGTCCTTGAGCTTATGGCCTCCCTTCCCCTCGTTGCCGTGATCTTGGGCACACGGCCCGAAGCCATTAAGCTGGCCCCGGTGATCCAAGCCCTGCGTGCCAGTCCCCATCTGCGCACCGAGCCGATCTTGACCGGACAACACCGGGAAATGGTGGATCAGGTGATGCGGCTATTCGGTCTGCAAGCGGATCGGGATCTGGCGATCATGCGCCCCCGCCAAAGCTTGACGGACATTACTGAAGCCACCTTGCGGGGCCTAGAACTCTACTTTCAAGAGCAACATCCTCAACTGGTTTTGGTGCAGGGAGATACCACCACCGCCTTCGCTGCCGCCTTGGCAGCTTTTTACCACCGCATCCCGGTTGGGCATGTGGAAGCCGGACTGCGCACCGATGATCTCTACAATTCTTTCCCCGAAGAGGTCAATCGCCGCCTGATCTCCCAGTTGGCCAGCCTGCACTTTGCCCCTACCCCCCAAGCCGTTGACAACCTAAAGCGAAGCCACGTGGTGGGATCCATCCATTGCACCGGCAACACTGTCATCGACGCCCTACTGCAGGTGGCCTCCCAAGGGATCCCCTGCCCCATTCCCGGGCTGGACTGGCAGCGCTACCGTGTCCTGTTGGTTACCGTGCACCGGCGGGAAAATTGGGGGGATCCCCTAACCGCCATCGGCAAGGCTCTGCTGCAGATCTTGGCCGAGTTTCCCGATACCGCCCTTCTTTTGCCCCTCCATCCCAACCCCTTGGTGCGGGATCCCCTGCAAGCCCTGTTGGGATCCCATGAGCGGGCTTTTCTCACTGAGCCTCTGGACTATCCCCTCTGGGTGAGCGCCATGCAGCGCTGTACCCTCATCCTCAGCGACTCCGGCGGCATTCAAGAAGAGGCCCCTGCCCTGGGCAAACCGGTGCTGGTGCTGCGGCAGACCACCGAACGTCCTGAAGCGATTGCTGCCGGCACCGCCCGCCTGGTAGGCACACACCCCGAAAAGATCCTGAAGGCAGCCCGAGAATTGCTCACAGACCCACAAGCCTATGCCCGCATGGCCCAAGCCCAAAACCCCTTTGGCGATGGCACTGCCGCCCGGCAAATTCGCCACATCATCGAGCGGTGGTTTAACCCGCAAAGCCCTCGAGAAGAACAAAGTTAAGAATAAATAGGAATCAAAGATGTATAGACCGTTACCGGGAAAACCGTTTCTTTACTATTGCTCTCAGTAAGACAATTAATCTCAATAAGACAATTAATTAAGATAGAAAGCCTGACTCCAATCCAATTGACCCCAGCCCAATCAAGAGCGAGGATGCAAACCATGAGCACGACTGCAACTGCCACCACCGTTGTCCAGGTGCCGATTGTGGATGCCACCCCAGAAAATGTGCAACCCTTCGGCCAACTTATAGGGGACGATGTGGCCAATCCTGGGCTGGGGATCCCCTTTTATTAGGGGCGTGTCCTGGAAGGACAAAACATCGACTTTCAATACACCGGTAGAGCCGTTATCCGTACGGCTAAGATCCTGCCCGGATATCCACCTGTGCTCTGGCTGGAGCGCCACATGCGTATGACCCAGTTGTTTGTCGGCCTGGGGCAAGGCCGTTCATCATGGTGATGGCTCCTCCCAACCATCCCAAAGAAGCTCCCGATCTCGACAAAGTACAAGCCCTGCGATTCCCTGCCGGGCATGGGCTGCTGCTGCACCTCGGCACGTGGCACGATTTCCCCATTGCCTGCGAGCGCCCCGTTGTGGTGCTAACCGCCAACTCCGAAGAAGTGGTGGAAGCCCTGGCCAGCATGGAAGATGCCCACGAAATGAATCAGGGAGATGTATTCAAAATTTCCCTCCCCCAACGGCTAAAAGCGGAGATTCACCTAGAGCTGGTCTGAATGCAAGTCCGGATCCCTGAATCTCTACAGGATGCCAAAGCCTCAGTTCTACAAAGTGGCGCTCTATCAGCCTTTGGCTGGATAGGGGACTCTTGGCCTTAACTGGGCCTTAACTAGGGCCAGACTCTTGTACCGAAACCTCCCTTTGGACCCTTCTTCCCCTGCAAGGGTCTAAGTATTCGAGAACACCTATTCTTACACACAAAAGCTTCGAGACAAGTTCAGAGAGAAATGCCTCTAGGCAAGAAAGGCTACCTGAGATTCTGCCGACAGGCGTCTTTAGGAGGGCCGTATTCAGCGGGAAGATTCACAAACGTCGGCAGCGTTGGCATCTGGAGGGAGTTGCTCTATATTAAATCAGCTAGCATATTCGATATTTGCCAGAATTTAAGTTATTGTGAGAGCTGACATGCCATCCAATTGGTCAGACATCCATCCTCCCAATCCTGGGCAAGGGTTGGGTTCAGCCCAGTCTGCGCCTTCCCATTGGAATGAGCGCCACAGGGGAGAAGGCTCTCATGCCGAGTATGAGAGGAACGGATCTCAGACCAGAGCGGCGGATCGTCCAGAGGAGATCATGCCGAGCAATGCCGCAAAGATTAAGGTTGTAGGCGTGGGGGGTGGGGGTGGCAACGCGGTCAGTCGGATGGCGGCCAGCAACCTTGTGGGCGTTGAGTTTTGGAGCGTCAATACCGATGCGCAGGCCCTTGCCTAGTCCTCGACGGTGAACCGCTTGCAAATTGGGCAGAAGCTGACTCGAGGCTTGGGTGCAGGCGGTAACCCGGCCATTGGCCAGAAAGCTGCAGAAGAATCCAGCGAAGAAATAGCAGCAGCCATCAAAGGGGCAGATCTGGTCTTCATTGCCGCCGGCATGGGGGGAGGCACGGGCACGGGTGGAGCACCCGTCATCGCCCAAATTGCCAAAGCCAGTGGTGCCCTGACGGTGGGAGTGGTGACACGGCCCTTTTCCTTTGAGGGCAAGCGCCGCAGCAAGCAGGCCGAGGAAGGGATCCAAGCGCTGCGGGAGGCAGTTGATACCCTGATTGTAATTCCCAATGACAAGTTGCTTTCGGTGATCTCCGAGCAAACCCCTGTCCAAGAGGCTTTTCGCGTTGCGGATGATGTGCTGCGGCAGGGGGTGCAGGGCATCTCGGATATCATTCTCATTCCCGGCATGATCAATGTGGATTTTGCCGATGTGCGCAGCGTGATGGCCGATGCCGGCTCTGCCTTGATGGGAATTGGCATGGGATCCGGCAAGTCCCGCGCCCGCGAAGCCGCCATTACCGCTGTATCTTCGCCGCTTTTGGAAACCTCCATCGAAGGGGCTAAAGGTGTCCTCTTCAACATTACCGGTGGGCCGGATTTGTCCTTGCATGAGGTCACGGTGGCTGCCGAGATCATCGCCGAGGCAGTGGATCCCGAGGCCAACATCATCTTCGGCACCGTCCAAGACGAGCGCATGCAGGGGGAAGTGCGCATCACGGTCATCGACCGGTTTCCAAGAGAAAGCCCGTCCAGCCACCATCCCTGCTGCAACCAAAGTTTCTGCCTCCAACAAGTCGGGGGTTCCTAAGCCCACTCCCACGGGCTCTGGGCTGCCGCCTCGACAGCCCCCGGAGCCTGAGCCGCCGATGTCGGGTGGCTTGGATATTCCCGAGTTCTTGGGCCGCCGGCGGCCCCCTTCGTAGGATAGGGTGAAGGTATGCTGGTATCTTGGTGCCGGTTGTTGAGGGTGGGGAGTGCTTCGGGGTTAAGCCGTGAACATTGTTGTCTTGGCGGGGGGGCGTTCGGCAGAACGTCAAGTCTCTTGGGTAACGGGTAAAGCTTGCAAACGGGCTTTGGAGGACCTGGGCCATCGGGTCAAGGTAATCGACCCAGATGGGGATCTGCCTCTGCGCCTTTGGCAGGAACGGCAAGCCGGCTGCGACTTCGTTTGGATTGCCTTGCATGGCCCTGGTGGCGAGGATGGGGTGGTACAGGGAATGCTGGACTGGCTGGGCCTGCCCTACCAGGGATCCGGGCCGCTGGCCAGTGCTCTGGCCATGGATAAGCTGGTCTCCAAGCAGATCTTTCGCGCCGCGGGGATCTCTACCCCCGATTGGCAGGTTTGGGACGACCAAAGCCCCCTCACTTGGGCTGACTGTGCGGCAGAGTTGGGATCCCCACTGGTGGTTAAGCCCAGCAACAACGGCTTGACGGTGGGCATCAGCATTGTCCGGGATGAGAGGTCATTTGCTCAGGGGCTGGAGTTGGCCCGCTCAGTCTCGTCGCGGATTTTTCTGGAGCGCTATGTTCCCGGAAAGGAGATCACCCTCTCGATCTTGTCCGGCCAAGTTCTTCCGGCCATTGAGATCATCCCCGCCCAAGGCGACTTCTACGACTACGAAGCCAAGTACGCACCCGGTGGCTCGCGGCATTTGATCCCCTGTTCCCTCAGCCCGGCAGGGTTGGCCCGCTGTGAGGCGGCAGGTCTGAAGGCCTACCAGGCGTTGGGGTGCGAAGGCTTGGCGCGGGTGGATCCCGAGGAAAATCCTTGGGTGTTGGAGGTGAATACACTGCCCGGCATGACCCCCACTTCCCCTCTGTCCCGATGCGGCGGCAGCTCTGGGGTGGACGTTCACCGAGTTGGTGGAGCGAATGCTGCAGGATGCCTTGCAAAAAGCCCAATTGACCGGATCCCGGCATCCTCAAAGTTCATCGGCGACTCTCGGCAACGCTCCGTAAACTACCCGACCCTGACTGCTTCGCAGTACAGGGCGGGCTTAAGGCCTCCGGCCCGCTGGCGCGAACGGTAGCCCTGCAGTTGGCAAGCCAACCACGTTCGCGAAGCGAGCCGTAGGCTTAACCTCTAGGCTGGTTTACGACAGCCCCCAAGAGCGCAATCACATTCGCACC
>NZ_JANSHU010000037.1:0-6105 GCF_047461755.1 Synechococcus sp. R65.1
TCAACAAATACACCCCAAGGTGGCAAGGGATCCAACAAGTTGTTTCCAATTTCTAGGGATCCCCCCGAAGGGGGAACCTAAAAAGCGGGTGGGATACCACTGGCTGATACCTCCAAGTTTCCAATTTCTAGGGATCCCCCCGAAGGGGGAACCGCGCCCAGGAACTGGATCGCCAGGAAGCCGATGGGGGATGTTTCCAATTTCTAGGGATCCCCCCGAAGGGGGAACCACATACCCAGCCAGTTTTAGTTCAAAAACACAACTAGTTTCCAATTTCTAGGGATCCCCCCGAAGGGGGAACACTCCACTACAGTGGAGTTCCGATTAAGAATGGGATGAAGTTGGTTTCCAATTTCTAGGGATCCCCCCGAAGGGGGAACCTACATTATCGCATTTTCTTACCGCGATAGGTGGTTGATAATCGTTTCCAATTTCTAGGGATCCCCCCGAAGGGGGAACTTTGTTGTCGTTGGTACAACCAACGGAAATGATGTCCTCGTTTCCAATTTCTAGGGATCCCCCCGAAGGGGGAACCCAGCACAACGAGTGGGCATGCCCTGGCTCACTCGTGTTTCCAATTTCTAGGGATCCCCCCGAAGGGGGAACTGGCGCATATACAAGCGCTTGCTCCCATAAATGTAGCGAAGTTTCCAATTTCTAGGGATCCCCCCGAAGGGGGAACGGTCACGGGAGCAGTTTTACGACGTGCTCAGGTCTGCAGTTTCCAATTTCTAGGGATCCCCCCGAAGGGGGAACGAATTGCAAATCAACGGTCAGTGCTTCACAACTGGTCAGTTTCCAATTTCTAGGGATCCCCCCGAAGGGGGAACCTTCTACTGCAGGTTGGTACGGCCCGGGGAATAACTCGGGTTTCCAATTTCTAGGGATCCCCCCGAAGGGGGAACAGTTCTGCAGGCCCTGGGCTTCACAGGTGCTGATTTCAGTTTCCAATTTCTAGGGATCCCCCCGAAGGGGGAACTTGGACCGTCGATAGCCTGCATGGTGTATTGGCTTTCTACCACAAGTTTCCAATTTCTAGGGATCCCCCCGAAGGGGGAACTTCAACTTCAGGGATGAAAGTTATGCCAGGTCAGTTTATCAAGTTTCCAATTTCTAGGGATCCCCCCGAAGGGGGAACATGAGGAGGAAATGACTGAGTAACCTCCCACTAACTCTGTTTCCAATTTCTAGGGATCCCCCCGAAGGGGGAACTCCACCCCTATTAAACCCAAGCAGGGCAAGGAATGCAAGACCCATTTGCGAGGGATCCGGAAAAAAGTCGGCAAAAAGGGTGCTGGCGAGGGGGCTTTGGGGCCGGAAAGCCTTGTGGCGCAAGGCGTCGAGAGATCGGACGAAAGAATCGGCCTTTGCGGCTTTTGGCGGATCGCTCGCGCAGGCGTTGATACCGTTTGAGTGTGCTTTTGGAAACACCGAGTGCTTAAGTAGGAAGAGACTTGCCTGAGCTACACAATGACCGAGCTGGGGGGTGCAGTCAGGGCAGGCCCACCCCAGATTTCCACCTGGGCGAGGGCATAGCTAGTGAGCGGATAGAAGCGGACGCTGTCTTCCTCGGGCTTGATCTTCTTGCGGAGCCGCAGTTTGAGCTCCTCGAACTTGTCTTTGTCGAGGACGCACTCAAACACGCTGTATTGCACGCGCTTGCCGTAGCCTTCTAGCAGGTCGGCAATTTTCTTGCGTCGCTTGTCGCAGGGAGTATCGTAGGTAACAACATAAAGAAACATCAGCGAATCCGGTAGGGCTGGTACAAATCTTGAGGATTATAGACGGATTGCTTAAACTTTTTAACTTGCTGCGTTAGCAGATCCCAGCGGGGTTGATCTCCGTCAGGGGTCTGGATGGATCCCTCCATTCTTTGGATGAAAGCTGTAAGGTACTTTTTCCTGCCACTATCACTTAGAAAACAGCCACCATCGCGATACTCAAAGTCTTCTTCGATGTTCATAATGCCCTTGTTGATCAGCCAGAGGACTATTGAATCTACAATAGGCGCCCGAAATTCTTCCAGTAAGTCCGAAACCAGAGCAGCATGGCGTTCACTGCTAGCGTGCAAGCAACCCTGATAGGGATCCAAATCTTGCAGCTCAACCAGGGTTAATAGATGGTTCCAGAGCACCATGTAGCCAAAGCTGAGCATGGCATTAACCGGGTTAGTGGGCGGCTGTCGAGTGCGGTTAAGCAAAACAAAGCCCCTTTGCTGAAGGCAATTTCCCAATTCCGGGAAATACAGAGCCGCAGCCGCTCCTTCAATGCCCCGCAATTGATCTAGAGACTTGGCCTCAAGAGCTTGAGCAGCCAAATGTTCCAGACTGCGCAGGGTCAGATCCCCTGTCTCAGTGGGGCGCTGCCTGAGCTGCCTCATCAGCAGCACTCGGCTATTGAGAAGCTTGGCTCGCACCATCTGGGCTGCCGTTTGCAATCGCCATTCTTCAGGGAGCGCCTGTTGCAAATGAGCTAAGCGGCGGTACCCCCTCTCTATAGGAACAAGGCGACCATAGCAATAGCCTAGCCGGGAGAGATAGGCAATAGGAATATTCCGCCTCAGGCACGCTCTCACTACGTCTGTGGTTACCTGGGATCGGCCAAAGATTAAAATTTGCTCCAGCAAGGGTAGAGGCACCTCCTGCAAGAGCGACTCGCCCAAATAGACCATTACGAACTCTTGCTTAAGGCTTAGCCTACACCCCTGCTGAGAGACATATAAAGTTCGCATTATTCGTCATGACGACGCAGATCTTCAGCGCCTCGCCTCTGATCTATGGCGTTGCCGGGTTTAGAGCGGCCACGCTCCGGTAAAATCTCAACATCAATTTCAGGACTTGACAAGAAATCCATCACGATCTCGGCCAGACTGCCCGAAAAGAAGCTGGCAATCGCGACAAGAATGGTATTGGTAATCACGGCTGCCAATCCCAAAGGGGCAATTAGCAGGATGGCCAGCGTGATCGAGCCGTTGACCACAGCTGTAACAAGGTTTCTAAGAACTTTGGCATTGATCCTCTTTTTAGACATTTTATTCCTCCTCTAGAGATTCTCCAAGATCTCTACCTCAAGGGCCAGATTATTCCAAAATCGTCAGCATTTTTCCTGAGCTGTTCAAGATAACTTTTCCTAGGATCCACCGTTGCCCCAAAAACGGTAACTACTTGGTAATCATCTAGGTTGGCAATCCAAACAGGCGAGGGCACGACACCTCCCTGCACACCTCCGCACAAGAATTTGTCGTATCGCCCTTCGCCCTGCCGGCCCAATTGATGCAGGATTGCCAAGGCATAAGGCTTTTTGAATTCTTCCTTGCCGCTGCAGACTACAATCTTGCAGTTGGCATCCACTGCTTCCGGCCATTTATCCCTGTCAACTCGGCCAAAACTTTGTGGGCTGTTGGGGTTAATGGCTTGCTGGGCTAGAGTCTTGAGAGCCTCAAAGAAGCTGCCCAGTCGCTTTTGGAAAAGCTTCTGAAACTCGACCACCGATCCTGGCAGCTCCCAGAAGGGACTCTCTGACTTGGGAATTAGGGTAGAGCCGCGCCACCAGGGAGGCCGGTCGCGATCCTGGCGGGAGTAGCAGGGTCTTCTAGCACCTTGGCCCACACCCCCCAGATGGAACATCATCCAGGTGAGGTTAGTAAAGAGCCTTTTCATCGCCTCCTGCTCTGCTGGGGAAGCGTAATTTTGGCACTCGCTAGAAAAACTCAAGACAAGGATCCCTTCCTGTTGGCCTGCGACTTCTCTTCGCTGATTGGGCTCCGGCCGAGAGACTTTGCCGTTCAGCAAATCCACATGGATCCAGCCGTGTTTTTGCTCAGGGGTGATGGAGCCAAACAGTTGTCCTTCCCACTTCTGAACCTGAACAACCGGCAAAACCCCCAAGGCAAAAGTGCGAAACCAGTAGCGCAGCATATTCTTAAAAGCCACAGGCCGCACTTCGGCAATGGGTCGATTATCGTAGCGATTCCTACCCGGATTCCAGTTAGCTACTTGACGCCCGTGAATGAGTTGGCCTTCTAGCTCAAAGGGCAGCCGCAGGAATTCCCCTGGCATCTTGTCCAGCGATTTTCCTAGGGGGATCAGCCGGCCATAGCCAGTATTCACCTGGGATCCCACCCCTTGCTCTAGACCCTGGATCAGCCACTCCTTGACTTGAGCCAATATCTGGTCGGTACAGCCGGGGCCTTTGCGTAGGCCAATCAAAAAAGTGGCTTGTTTGAGAGAAAAGAACAAGTTAGGGTTAGGCGAGTAGTCAAGACTTTTTCCATTCCATTTCCAGATATTGTTGGCAATATCTACCGCCAGGCCTCCGGTTTTGGAGTTATCGGGATCCTCCCGCCTCTGGGGCCGAGTGGGCATAGGGTAGGCATCCAGAAAAATTACCTTGCCAGCACTGTCTTGTTCGCCAGCTTGTAGGTGACCAAACCAAGGAGCTACAGCTTTGTCCGCTTCCTCCCAAGAGAGGTTGCGCTCCCGCATCAGCTCTCGAATGGCCTGGGATCGGGCTACGCCGCGCAGGGTGGAGCTGGGAATGTAAGGGATCCCTAAGTGATCGAAAGCAGGGAGCAGCATGCTCTCCGGGCCTTTGGCTCCACCGACTCGAATTCGCCAGGGACAGGTGACCTGAAAGGTGTTGCTGGCAATACGCTGGGTGCGCTCATTCAAAACCTTCAAGCGAGCTCCAAAGTTGATCCTGGTTTCCACTTGGTGCGCCAGCTCCGCCTTGGTGCCGTCTTTAAAAGCATCGAGCGGCGCTCGCATCCAACGCAAATATTCAACAAAGCCAGCGGTGGGACCGGGGTTGGGCGTGGGATCCAAGGGGTGACCTAGCCACGGTGAGGGCTGAGAATTGTTTCCCCCTCGGCCACCACCTCCACCGCGCGGCTGGTTTCCCCCACCATTACCTCCTTTAGGTCGATTTTCCTGAGGTGGCTGGCGGCTGGGATCCCCTGGCCTGGGAGGACGAGGAAGCGGCTGGGGAGTGTTGCCAGGACGGGCAGAGCGATGACCAGTCATGGGATCTTCTCCAAAAAAGGGAAAAAGGGTTAGGAGTTGCCAAGAGTTTGCCGAAATTCACGCAACATGGCGCTGGTGCCAATCTCTAAGGCCCGTTGAATGAGCTGAGGCACAAGCTTGGGGATGTCGAAGTCTGGAAAAAGCTGGCTGCGGCTGGATTCGACGTAGTCTTGCTCCTGCAAGATAAATATCCGCAAACTTCGCTCATTCAAGATCCAAACTTCTGGCACGCCAATAGCTTTGTAGGCATCGATAAAAGTTTGGGAAGTAACATCGGACTCAATGGCCAGATCGGGTGGGGGGAACAAATCAACATCGATCCTTCCCTCACATCCACGCACCTGCTCCAGGTGATTGACATAGAAACAGGTGTCTGGTTCTACTCCAGCACTGCCAGATTTTTTGAGGGTTGTTGAGCCAAAATCTTCCCAGTCTCTCCCCTGAGCATCGAGGAGAGCTTTTACAATATCTCCAGCGATGCGATGAGGGCGTTCATGCTTGGATAAGGGAGACATAATCTCGAAAGTTCCATTGCAGTAGGCAATGCGAGTATGGCGATCTTCGCCCAGCTCTTCCAGAATGTTCTCGCAGTCTTGCCAGGTCAACGAATGGATGACCACTCGGCTCCCCTCTTGGAGGTGGATAGACTGCAGGGGAATGGCTACACCCATTACTCTCCTCCTTTGACGTCGTGGTAGATGGCCGTGGCCCAAAAGCCAAACTCCTGAGCTAAAGCCAGACCCAGTCCTGTGAGGCCCAGATACTCTTCAACTCCCAATTGCATAAGAAGGTTTAGACCGTTGGAGCCAGCAATTCCTTTTTGGCCAGAGATCTCCTCTAGACAACTAAAAAACTCCTTGACCACTTGCTTTTTTCCCTCTTGGCTAAGGGCATTCTCTTCTGCCTTAAGGCGCAGTAGGCCCCAGGTGGAAAGGTAGGTGTAGAGTTCCACGGCCTGGTTTTTCTGTTCTCTAAGCTTTTCTAGATCCCTGGTCTGGGTTCTCAGTTGGCAAAGCGATTCATAAACGGGCTTGGCTAAGGTGCGCGGCTCAAAAGTCTCCATAAAACTTCCTCAACTAGTTCC
>NZ_JANSHU010000038.1:0-3749 GCF_047461755.1 Synechococcus sp. R65.1
GGCATCCCCCATAGGGTTGAGGTTTCAGCCTCATGCTCTTTCGCCTACGGCGGCGCGGAGCGCTTTGTAGCTCAGCCGGTAGGAGCCATCCTGCTGTCTGAGAAAGAATCCCTCCCCTTTAGAGCAGGGAGAATGTCAATGCCTTGGATCCCGCTTTTCCCCTGCCTCTTCCCCGACCGCTAAACTGGTTCTAGTCGAGACGGCTGGGTGCCGAGATCCATGCGCCGCCAGCTTAAGACCCTAAACCAAATCCTCGACTACAAGCTAGCCGATCTGCGGCTGTTTGGCCGCGCCGAGCTGAAGGGTCAGGTGCTGAATGTGCTGCTGGAACGGCTGCCCGGCGATGGGGTGGACACACAACAAGTAATGGAGGTGGTGCGTAGCGCTGTAGAGGCCTCGCTGCTGCAGGGGCTGCGCAAAGTCAACGTTTACCTTTGGTGCCGTGGCCAAACTGAAGCGGCGCCGGAGTGGAGCGAAAGCTTTGTGGTCGAGCCGTTGAGCCTGAGCAAGCCTGAGGGAGCTTGGAGCCGCGCCTCCAGCTACCGGCAAGACTATCCCGCCATGCGGGTGCTGCTTTTTGGCTTTGGTCTTTGCTTGGGTGGCTTCTACCTGCTGGCCTGGGAGTGGAGGGGCTGGATGGACTGGATCCCCGTGGGGCTGGCCTTTGGCTTGGGGGTGATCTTCCCCTGGCTCAAACGCTCCCTCAACCAGGGGGCTCCCCCTCTGTTCCTACGCCTCGGCCTAGGGCTGGGGCTGGTCTGGCTGGGCCTGGCAGTGCTGATGATCTGGCACCAGGGCTGGAGCCCTGCCCACGGGATTCTCACCTTGCTGGCCCTTCTCCTAGTGGGGTTGGGATCCTGAAAGCGCTCACTCGGCAGTGGTGCCGCGGAAAACGGGCAGGGCCGGCCCTGTCATCCACACGTGTTGGGTGTCAAGATCCCAGCGAATCTCCAGGTTTCCTCCCGGCAGCTCTACCGTGGCCTGGGGCTCGGCCCGCTCTTCCAAGACGGCAGCTACTAGGGCGGCACAAGCCCCTGTTCCACAGGCCAGCGTCGCCCCTGCCCCTCGCTCCCAAACCCGCAGCCGCAGGTGGTTAGGGCTGAGCACCTGCACAAATTCGGTGTTGGTGCGCTCGGGAAAGGCGGGGTGATGCTCAAACAGGGGGCCCACCCTTTCCAAGTCCAGTTTCTCCAGGGATCCCTCCTCCTCCAGAAAGACCACGCAATGGGGGTTGCCCATGCTCACTGCCGTCACCCACCACTCCCGCCCGGCCACTGGGAGCGGTTGCCGCACCACCTTTTCCTCTGGCCCGACTAGCGTGGTGGGAATCTGCTGGGCCAAAAGGCGAGGGATCCCCATGTCCACTGTTACCAAGCCATCGGGCTGCACCCGCGGCACAATCCGCCCTGCCAAGGTGTGGATCTGGTAGGCGCCATCCTGGGCGGGGATCCCCAGATCCTGCAAAAAGCGAGCCAGGCAGCGGATGCCGTTGCCGCACATCTCCGCTTCCGAGCCGTCGCTGTTGAACAGGCGCATGCTGAAATCAGCCCCCTCCTCCCCCGGCAGCAGGAAAATGACCCCATCCGCCCCCACGCCAAAGCGGCGGTCGCAGAGGGCAATGGCCTCTTCTGGTGTCAGACAGGGCTGGGGCTGGTGGCGATTGTCCACCAAGATGAAATCGTTTCCCAACCCCTGGTACTTGTGGAAGGTGAGATGGGAGGGCAGCCGGGCGGCCATGCAGTGCAACAAGACAACGGGCTTCAATCCTCGTGCATTTCGAAGGGATCCTTCAAGTTCTTGGAAGGAGGTCCGAAGGCGGTGTAGATGGCAAAGGCGGTAATGACAATAGTAGTGGCCACAATAGCCACGATGAGGGAGAGGCTAGCTTCCATCGCTGGGATCCCGAGAGAGTCTCTCTAGAGTATTACACAAGTTTACAAAACATTGCGCCTCAGCGGCGACATGCACGGAATCCTCTGCCTGGCAAGGACAAGGGATGTCAAGATTCATTGCTATCGGCAAAGGGGTGGGGCCAGATTCTGGTAGCGTGATCTAAAGATGGCTGTTCTTGCGGCATTGAGTCTTTAGAGGATCCGCCGCCAGCTTTGTTCCTTCTTAACCTACGGCGAGAACTATGGCCATTCGTACCCGACTGGGCGATCTGCTGCGTCCGCTGAACTCAGAATACGGCAAAGTAGCCCCCGGCTGGGGCACCACGCCTCTAATGGCAGTCTTCATGGTGCTGTTTGGCATCTTCATGCTGATCCTCCTGGAGATTTACAACAAGTCCCTGCTGCTGGAAGACATCAACGTCTCCTGGGAGAGCCTCAGCTTCTAGTTTGGGCTTGCCAAGCGGCCTAGGTGGTGTACTCGGCGTTGATGCGCACATAGTCGTAGCTGAGATCGCAGCCCCAGGCCACGCCCTGACCGGGCCCCTGGTGGAGGTCCACCGTGAAGACGACGGGATCCCCCTTGAGGTACTTGCAAGCAGCCTGGCGGTCAAAGGGGAGGGGTATTCCTTTCTCTAGAAGCAGGAAATCTCCCAGCCGGATCTCCAGAAGGCGGCTGTCAAAAGGGATCCCTGCTCGGCCAGCGGCGGCGGCCACCCGTCCCCAGTTGGGGTCGCCCCCAAAGGCTGCTGCCTTGACCAAGGGAGAGTTGGCAATGACGCGGGCTATCTGCCGAGCCGACCGGTCGTCGGGGGCGCCCTGCACCCGGATCTCCAGCAACTTGGTGGCTCCCTCCCCGTCGCGGGCAATGGCCTTAGCTAGGTGAATGCAAACCTGGGCAACCATCTCGGCTAGGGTTTGGGCAGCTTTTGTACCCGCTTGCACCGTGGGGATCCCGCTTTGGCCGTTGGCTAGAGCCAGTACCATGTCGTTGGTGCTGGTATCCCCATCCACGGTGATTTGGTTAAAGCTGAGGTCAACAGCCTCTTTGAGGATCTGCTGCCAGAGTGGGGGATCCACAGCCGCATCGGAGGTTAGGAAAGCCAACATGGTCGCCAAGTTGGGGTAGATCATGCCGGATCCCTTGGCGATGCCTCCTACCCTGACGGTGTAGCCGTCAATGTTAGCCTCCAGAGCCGTGCTCTTGGGAACTAGATCAGTGGTGAGGATGGCGCGGGCAGCGCTCTCTCCTCCTGCCGGCGAGAGGCTGTCGATAAGGTGGGGCAGGGCCGCCTTGATTTTGGCCATTTCCAGTTGTTGTCCAATGACCCCTGTGGAGGCGGTGAGCACCTGGTGGGCGGGGATCCCCAGCCGCTCTGCCACCCAGCGGGCCAGTTGGGCATTGTTGCGCTCCCCCTCTTCGCCTGTACAGGCGTTGGCCTGGCCGGCAGTGCAGAGGATGGCCCGCACCGGCTGGCCTTGGGCGAGGATGCTCTGGTTGTAGGTGACGCAGGCGGCCTTAACCTGGTTGGTGGTGAAAACGCCAGCCCCTACCGCCTCGCTGTCGGAAACAATCAGGGCCAGATCGGCGGCGCCGGAGGGCTTGAGGCCAGCGGCTACGCCGGCAGCGCGGAAGCCACGGGGGGCAGTTACAGCACCTGCAACCGGTTTAAACTGGGCTCCTAGATCTGGTGGAATGGGTCTGGTCATACTGGCGGCTGCGCAGCTCCTAGCAAAGCGGGCCGGCTTTTGCGCTGGGAGCAGAGTGGTGTTGTTAGAACTTTACCAAAAAGCGCCGTAAGGCCCCGCCTTTGAAGGTGGGGATGTAAGGCGCAGCATTTTATCCAAGGTTTCCCCTGA
>NZ_JANSHU010000040.1:0-1014 GCF_047461755.1 Synechococcus sp. R65.1
ACAGTAAGTGTGGGAGTTGGCGTCGGTGTCGGAGTCGGGGTCGGAGTCGGCGTGGGTGTCGGGGTGGGCTCGCTGAAGAAGGTATCTAAGTTCGGCTGCGTGACGCTGACACCGCTGAGCTTCAGGGTGGTGGCAAGGAAGGGATTGATCTTACTGGCCGTCGGCGGAAGACCTGTTGAAATTGCCGCAAACAAAACCGCCGCATCGTTACAGTCCACCACCCCGTCGGCAGTAAAGTCGGAAACAGAGGGCTTGAGCGGATCACCCAACCCCGTCACGTCGGCAGCCGTAATCGGCCCCACCTTGAGCGTGTTATTGACAAAGTTAACAATCTTCCCGGAGTCGTTGGTGTTGAGGGTGCAGGCGGCAAAAAGGACTGCCGCATCCTTGATGGTGACTGAGGTCTTTACCCCGTCGTAGTAGAAAGCAATGCTCTCAGAGCCCTGCACTGCTGTTTCTGGCGCCTGAGCTGAAATTGTCGGGGGAAGCTGAGTAACAGCCGGAGGATCCGAAGTAAGGGAACAAGCAGACACTCCTCCTACGAGGGAGGAAGCCAAAATCAAGGGAGCTATCGGGTGACGAAAGCGGGATTTTGAGTTGCGGGAAGCCATGGCAGATCTCCTTCAAAAACTTGCTAGGGTCAACGTCTTTAGCAAGAGCTGCCTAGCTCACCCCAGGGAAACTCAAAGGCAAACCTTGAGTCTAGACTCAAGTATACCCAAAGGGCGCTCAAAAAAGCACAGCGACGGTGCCTTTCCCAAAGCTGAAGAAGAAGACAACCGGTTGCCATCTAGCACCTCCTGAATGGAAACCGATTGCCCTTCTAGAGCCAGCCCCAAGCTAGTTCACTGAGATGCCCGGCCCAAAGTTGAAGTAGGTGGTGCTGCCAGGGTTGGTGGTGTTGTCAAAGGTGCTAAGGGTAGTACCGCCGACCGTAATCGGCCCAGGTGAAGGAATGGCGGGAGTCACCCGGATCTGGCCGCCAAAGGGGATGGTAAAGGAAGTGGGGAAGAT